>NZ_CP108475.1 GCF_036226445.1 Streptomyces sp. NBC_01255 | reverse complement strand
ATGACCCGGCAAGCCGGGTCATAGAGCGCGAATTGCGCAAGCGCAATTCGGATTCCGGCGCAAGCGCCGGAATGGAATTCCGCAAGCGGAATTCAAAAGGCAGGGCAATTCACGCAAGCGCGAATTGTGGGCACCCGCGCAAGCGCGGTTTCCTGGGCTGGCAGCAAGGGGGGGTGCATCAGGCGTGGGCCTGTGTAGGGCCTGGAAATCCCAGCCACCACCCTCGTAGCGGAAGTGACGGACCGTCGGCCTGACGAGGTGCCGGCCTGCCGCAGTGACGGGCTCCGCTGCGCTCCACCCGAACCCCTTCCCCACCCTCGAACCCAGCCGCTCACGTTCACCAATAGCCCCGCCAGCATACATGTCAACCCGTAGCCGTAGGGCAGATTACGACGATGATCATCCGAGCGAGTAAACGCCATCCCGAGTGATGCATCACGAATGCAAGCTGTGTAGCGTTTGGATCCTGATCGCACCACCACCCCGCCCCAGCCAAACAACTTCCGGCAGAATTCAGAATTGCGTGGCCATAAATTGCTCAGCCATAGAACGGAAGCCCCGATATGTGCATGACGGAATACAGCGTGCGGAGGTACCGAAGCCGAACGG
This sequence comes from Streptomyces sp. NBC_01255, assembly GCF_036226445.1. Taxonomy (NCBI): domain Bacteria; kingdom Bacillati; phylum Actinomycetota; class Actinomycetes; order Kitasatosporales; family Streptomycetaceae; genus Streptomyces; species Streptomyces sp. NBC_01255. The sequence continues at coordinate 137,394 of NZ_CP108475.1, read as the reverse complement.
CCCCCAGGGCCGGGCGGCGGAACCGCCCACCGGGAGCAGCCACGCCTCCATGTTTTTGAGCGTCACGGTCGGTACCACCCGAGACGCAGCAACGCTGCTGCCGCCTACGGTCCGCACGGGGTCCGCGGAGCCGCACGCGAAGCCGCCTCAGCCGCAGATCCTGGCCCCCACTGAGCCGCGCTTCGAGGTTGGCGGGCAGCGGCGTGTCGGTGGTTGAGTCCGGCGGCAAGATCCGCTATCACGCGCGCGCACACTCTAGAGGGGGAAGAGAGATCAGCGTTTCCGCAGGTCAGCGGGTTTTGGGGGTCTCGGGGGTATCACCCCGGGGTGATAAATCAGGGGGTGAGTTATCACCCCGGGGTTGTAAAACCGGCCTTGTTTGTGCTTCTGGGGCACATTTCTACGGCCGAGGCGCTCGCGGCCGCAGCGCGGTTTGTGCGTCGGGAGCACAAACGGTCGGGGGGCTGGCTCGTGGCGCGAGCCCTGTGGGGAGGGGGGAGATATCACCCCCGGGTGATAGCGACACGCGGAAAGTGCGTCTGGGGAACAGGAAAGTGCAGGAGGCGCACAATCCAGTATGCTGCGGCTGCTACCACCTACTGATCATGAGGAGCGGAGCCATCCGATGACGGCACAGCCCCAGCAGCAGCCGCGCCGGAGGCCGGCCCCGGCCAACGCTCCCCCGCCGCCTCCCCCGAGCGCCTTCAGGATGCCCGGTGCGCTGAAGCAGGCGAACGTGGTCAACCTGCCGGAGGGCTACCGGGCCTCGGTGGAGCCGCCGGTCACCAGCGATGGGTTCCTGGACGAGGACTTCGTCATGGACAGCCAGGCGTTCCTGTGCTGGCTTGCCGACTACTACCGCGACGATCTGGTCTCCCTGCGGCTGATCGTGCGGCTGATGGGCATGCAGAAGCCCGGCGGCACCGTGGACGCCACCCAGATCAAGCTCGCGGAGCTCCTGAAGGTGAAGCAGTCGCAGATCTCCCGGTCGCTCAAGGAGGCCGGGCAGATCGGCGTGGTCGTCAAGCTCAAGGCGGGGACGTACCAGTTGCACCCGAGGCTGACGCTCAGGGGCGGCAGGGTACCCATCGAGCCGAAGCCCGGTCTGCGCGTGGCGGGCACTATGAAGGTCGACCAGCTCTCGTTGCTGGACGCGATCGAAGACAATGAGGACCTGCCAGACGCTTTCCGCGAGCTGCGGATGCTGCCGGACCCGGAGAAGAAGCCGCCCCGGGAGGACAAGGCCCGCGCACGGGCCCGCGCCGCAGCCGGGCAGGCGCGGCCGGAGGAGGATGGGACGTCATGACGATCGCCGTGGAAAGCATGGTTCCCGAGTACGTCTGGACGGCCAACAACGCCCTCGCGTTCACGCCCAGGAACATGCCGCCAGCCGCGTACCCGATCCTGCTGCACCTTCTGGGCCGTCAGGAGCCTGGCGGGCGTTGCGTGGCCACCCAGGACACCATCGCTCAGTTCGTCGGACTGAGCCGCTCGCAGGTCACCCGCGGCCTCCAGCACCTCGGCTTCGCGCAGATGGTGTGGAAGGAAGGCAACGGCGTCTACCGGCTCAGCCCGCTCATCGCCGGCTTCCGCACACCTGCGGACCAGCTGGCGGCGATCGGGATGATGAACGACGACGACCGGTTCGACCACCCCGACTTCCAGGAGCGCTACGAGCTGAGGGTCGCGCGGCACGACAAGGAGCGCCAGGAGAAGGCGGCTCGTCGTCAGCGGCCGGTCGAACCCCCCATCGACCTCGCCTCGCGTCGGAAACGCTGACTCCTGCCTGGTCCTGCGGCGCCGAACCCCAGGGTGCGGCGCCGTTCTCGTGCGTGCCGAGCACTGCCTCGCCCCCTTGGCTGCGGGAAAGCAGCGTGCAGCGCTCCCGTGCAGCGGCACCGCTGCCACCGGATCAGCGCCACGCGGGAAAGCGCTGACGAAGTGCAGCAGGAGCAGCGGGCAGCACGTGCAGCGGCCAAGACCGCTCCTGCAGCAAGGGCACCCTTGCTGCAAGAGCAGCACCCATGTGCCGCCTGGGCCCAGGCAAATGCTGCACGCCCCCAACGAACCACGGCGCTGCTCGCCCTCGGACGTCCTCCAGACCACAAGCAGCAATGCTGCAACAACGGGTAGCCACCAGCCGAACAGGGCGCCGCGGTCACCGGAGAAGGCGTACCGGCGGGCGGCGAGGCCGGAGTCGAGGTCTTCGCCGATCGCCTCGCACAGCGGCGCCAGAGGGCGTCGCCGGTGTGGAGGTTAGTTCACCCCGAACGGACCTCCACCGACCCACACCCGTCGCCGATTGTTCAGGGTGAACGAACCTCCTCATACGACAGCGGGTAGGAGACGGGTGTGAGCGGGACTCCGTACGGCTTCGACGCGGGGAAGCTCCGCGAGGTCCGGTCGGCAGCCGGGACGTCGGTGGCTCGGATCGCCCGGGCAGCCGGCGTGTCCGAGCGCGCGGTGAGTCTCTACCTTGCTGGGACGCGCGTTCCTCGCCCGGAGGTGCTGCCGCGCCTGGCGGCTGCCGTCGGCGTCGCCCCGGACGACTTGTGCACGGTAGAGCGCGAGCGCCTGGTTCACCTGCGGGTGTGGTCCGGCCGGAGCCGGGCCGCGATGGCCGAGGCGCTGGGGATGGCTGAGGAGACGTACCGACTGCTGGAGACCACCGGGCGACTTGGTCGCGCCGCCGCGCGGTACGAGCGCCGCCTGGACCGCTGGGCGCGGTGGGAGGAGTGGGCTGCCCCGGTGTACGGCGTCACACCGCAACGACTGGCCGCAGCCACGGAGGCAAGCCGAGAGCACTGGCCGGTGCTGCGAGCCGAGCGATTCCGCCGCATCCGCGAGCACGACCCCGAGTTCGCTGACCAACTGGAGCAGATGCTCGGCGAAGAGCCGTAGCGCGAGTGTCGAACGCAAGTCCGGGAAGCGCAGTGCCGGTCCGGCGGCGTCGTCCTGGTCGTGCTCGTGCCCGCCCACGCCTCCATCGTCCCGCGCACCGGCGGGCCCGGCGAGCGTGTACGAAGGCGCGGGCCCGAGCTCCGTCTCGCAGCCTTACACTCGCGCCGTGCACCTCGTCTACCTGGGGAAACAGGGTGTGAGGCTCACAGCCTGCCGGCCTTTTCTCGCATCTTGTGCTTCACCTCTTTGTGGTACGCGTCCCAGTCGGTCGGCGGGTACGTTGCCTGCGGGGCGGCGAGGGCCTCGTCGATCTCGGCGGCGAAATCGTCGTCGAAGAAGTCGTCGAGCTCGCGCAGCAGCTGGAGCGCGCGCACCGTGTCCTCGCCAAGGGGGCGGGCCATGCGGTTCGTGCCGGAGGGGACGCAGAGCGGCTGACTGGCTTTGTTCACGCGTCGTGAAGTCAGTTGTTCACGGGTTTGGAAGGCACCCGGTCGGCGCCAAGGTCGATGTTCACGAGAAACGACAGCACCCCGCAGGGGGGCTACGCAGTGGAGCGCCATTCCTCTTCGAGACTGCTGAAGATCATGGAGTCTCGCCAGCCGTCGTGGAGCAGCGCGGTGTCGCGCAGGCATCCCTCATGCGTCATGCCGATCTTGGACAGCACTCGGGAGGAGCCGAGATTCCTCGGGTCACAGGTGGCGTGGATCCGATGGAGCCCCAACTCGCCGAACCCGTGCGCGAGCAGCTGCCGGCCTATTTCCGTGCCGATGCCCTGCCCCCATACCCGGGGATGCACGATGTATGAGATCTCGCCCTGGCGGTGCTTCTGGCTGCGGACATGCAGCTCACCCATGCCGACCACATCCCGCCCGACGCGGGCGACGTAGGGGAACCGGCGCTGAGGGGTGCCCGACCAGGCCCTGACCGCAGAGTCCACGAAGTCCTGCGTCTGGGCCTCTGTGTTCGGCCCCCAGGACTGATAGCGGCACACCTCCGGGAGGCACGCCCACGAGTGAACGGCTGGCCAGTCTTCCAAAACGATCTTGTCCAAGGTTACCGAGTGCCCACTCATGGGGTGATCATGACCGGGGCGCCGCGCGAAGATCAAGGTCAGGGAGCCCCGTCACGCTTCACGACGGCCATGTGGGGAGGAAGGCCCGGTGCTGTCAGTTCTGGTGAACACTGCGATGCGCTCCCAGGTCGAGAGCGCCTCCCCAACCGACGTCGAATTGCTGCTCCTTCTCGTGGACAGAGCCAGGCTGACTGTGTGCTCGCGCTCGCGCGCGGTCAGCCGGCTCCTCGAGGCCGAGGGAGGTGTATCCGGCGCACAGGGCGATCGAGGCGAGCTGATCGTGGACGCCGGTCACCAGATCGTTGATCCCGTGGAGGGTCTGCACGGGACCGCCCGCGCCCTGGGCCCCTTCGTAGATCTGTCCTCGGTACTGGTGCTCCAGGCGCTTGTGCTCGCTCTGAAGCAGGGCGAGCGTCTCGTTCAGCACGCGGCTGGCGCGGACCAGGTCCTCGGAGTCATGGCTCATCAGTGCTTCCTCCCCATCGACTGCACCCGACCCTAGGGACGGCCGCGGCCCGTGGGAGGAGCTTTCCTGCAACCGTCCGGAATCCCACGGTCATCTGTCGCTCACCAGTCCGTGGATAGCCCTTGCGACCGTGCCTGCCTCCCTGGTGTGGGACCTTCCGAGAATCCCGCACCGCCGGACCTGTCGCGTCCTAGGCTCCGGTTATGAACAGCCAGGTCACCCCGCCTCTCACCGGATCGTTCCGGCTGGGCGTCTTCGACACCTCGGTCCTCACCTCCGACGTCATCTCGGCACTGGGCCGGGGCGTGCCCTCCTCGATCCTGGCCGGGATGCAGCACGGCACGCTGCGCGGCTTCATCCCGCACTACGTCTGGGCGGAGGTGCCCCGCGTGCTCGCCGACCGGAAGAGGGAAGGCGGAGCGTTCGACTTCTATGCCGCCGAGGCCCTGTGGTGGCGGGAGTACATACCGCTGCTGCACGTCGTGCCCACCACCGGCCTTCCGATGACCCCGGCCGCCGACAAGATCGCCCACGAGGACCTCAGCGATATCGGCGCCGCCCAGCTCACGGGCCTGATCGGGCCCGTGGTGCTGCTCGCCGAGGACCGGGACCTGGTCCGGCACGGCATCGCGGCCCAGGACTGGCGGAAGGTGCGGGCCGGGCTGGGCAAGCTCGGCGGCGCCGAGAGCAAGGTCCGGGTCAACATCACGCTCACCCTGCACGCCAGCGGCGGAGTAGCCCAGCTGGCCCGCCTCGCCCGGGGGCACCCCGTTGCCGCGGCGGTCGCCGCCGCGACGGTCGCTTTCGGTGCGCACCGGGTCCGGGGACGGCTCAAGCCGGAGACCCGCGCGGCGTGGGCGGAGGCCGGCAAGACCCTGGCGACCGTGTTCGGCATGCCCTTCGCCGAGCACCAGAAGCACGAGGCGGCGTGGAAGGAAGTCGAGCACGGTGTGCCGGGTGTAGACCTGCTCTCCCAGGTCGCTCGTACGCTTGCCCGGTCGCCGGAGCCGCTGACCCGGACCACGATCCTTCAGAAGCTGTCCTTGCCGCTCGCGGAACCGCACCGGCGACAGATGGACGGGCTCAGCCGGCTCCTGCACCGCTTCCCCGCGTTCCACCAGGTCGAGCCCGGCAGGTGGCAGCTCGGCCGCAGCAACGTGCAGGTCGGCCGACCGGCCGCGATGCACGCTGCGGTGGACAGCGCGACGTGAACCCTCGCCTCACCCCCTCACAGCCCAGCGCGTCTACCTGGGAAAACAGGGTGTGAGGCTCACAGACCTCACAGGCTCGCCGCCTGGCGCGGAGGCTGGCTGTCTGTCCTCTGGCACCGAACCTGGACCGATTGCCAGTGAAGTTGGACCGCTCCAGGTCAGCGCAGGACTCGGCGCAGCTACCCGGTACGGTGCAGTCATGCCCTTGTCGCCAACCCCTCCCACGGCGGGCACAGCCGTGCTGGGCTCCCGTTTCCACCGACTCTTCACGGGGGCTTGATGGACCACGGCTCTGGCCGGCAGGCCGAACGCGCCGAGCAGCCGCCTGTTGTGATGGTGCGCCCGATCATCCGCAACGACGTCCCGACCGTCATGGAGCTATGCAGGGAAGCTGCCGAACCGTTCCCGGCGGAGAAACTGGGCGATCACCTGGACGGCCCGACTGCCGAGAACCAGTTCGCCTTGGCGTTGGTCGCGGAATCGGACGGTGAAGTGATCGCCGTCGTGGCCGGAGCCGCCCTGGCCATGGATCTGGACGACCTGAGCGTTTCACGCGAAATGATCATTCGTCGCATGGCCCTCCTGGACTTGCTTGCGGTACGTGCGGACCGTCGTGGGGAGGGTCTGGGGCGGCGGCTAGCCGAGACGTTCATCGAGTGGTATCAGGAGAGGGAATTCCGGATCGTCATAGCCAACATCGCGCCCGGCCGACATGATCTCGTCTCCCTCTACAAGCACTGGGGCTGGCACGTAGGCGCCGCGGGGGCCGGCTTGGCCATCCAAATCGTTCAAGACCCCGTCCTCATCAACGAGGAGCCCACGCGCACAGCATGGATCCCTCTGTCTCCAGAAGTTCGTCAGTCGCTCTCCATCGTCCCTGGCATAAGTGTGGTCACCGGCATCTTCGAATAAGTCCAAGTTCAGTGGCAAACGGTCCGGGTTCGGTGTCAGAGGACACCGGCGACACCGTGAGGCAGACCCAGATGGCCTAAGCCAGGGGAAGGGCCTGGTCGTTGGTCACGGTGTGACGAGACTGATCGAAGAACAGCCCGCATCCGAGGTGATCTCGTGGCCTGAGCGCCCCCGCCACAACCCGGCCAAGGCGGCGCGGCTCATGGAGTCTGTGGTCAAGTACGGGCTGGAACATCCCATCACGGTGGTCTCTCGCGACGACTATCTGCAGAGATTGCCGCGCCAGACCAACTCTGTCCCGCGGCGCTTCTCCTACGTGGCGATCAGCGACTATCACTGGCTGGAGGCTGCGCGAGCCCTCGGACTGTCCCATGTCCCCGTATGGGTTCGTTGCATGCCTCCTGACTCCATCGCCGCCTTCGTACTACGCAGACATAGTCACGACGATCACCTGGGGCCGCTGGATGAGGCGCAGCTGTTCCGTGCCGCGCTCAACGCGCCGGGACAGACGCAAAGCCAGAACGCCTTCGCCCGAAGTCTGGGGTGGAGCCCGGCGACGGCCTCTCAGCGCCTGGCGCTTCTGAAACTGACTCCTGACCAGCAGGCAGCCCTTGAGGACAACACCCTCGGCATCGTGGCGGCCCGGCAGATGGTCACCACTCGCCGCAGCCGCAAGGCTCCCGTTCTCGGCACCGCCAGCGGATGAGGAGAAGCGCGATGCCAAGGAAGACTGGCACCGAGAGCCCGTACGGATACGACCCGGAGACCGACACCGTCCGAGTCAGGCGGCACGACCTGGAGCGTCTGCTGCTGGAGTTCCGCTCGCTGGTCCGCACGCGGGAGCCGGGCAGCTGGGCCCACATGGACGACTACGACCTGTCCTTCGAGCGCCTGGCCGACGCCGTCGATGCGGGCACCGAGGCCCGGCAGGGCACCCGCTGGGAGGGCCCCGACTTCCGGCTGCGCTGCACTACCACCGAGGACGTCTACGAATGGCCGGAGGGCGCCCCGTACGACGGCGGGACGGCGGTCACGTGGAACGTTCCGGGCTACGGCTCCCACGCCACCGACGACGATTCCACGGACCTGCTCACTTCGCTGTGCGATTTCAGGTGGTCGGCAGAGGAAGGCTGGCGGGTGAAGGGCCTGCCGAGCTGCCGGGAGTGTCTGCGCGAGGTCCAGTTCGGTGCCGAACGCCCCCGTGGCAGCTGGTGACTACTTCGCGGATACGGCCGTGGATACGATCGGAAACGCCCTGACCCCGGCAGTTGCGATGCCGGGGTCAGGGCGCCTGCACGGGTGGCTATCCGAGCCAGGTGATGGTGAGGATGGACAGGCGACGCAGCGGACGGTTCACCCAGTAGGTGAGGGAGAGCTGGCCGACGGAGGCGTGGCGGACGTCCTCGCCCTCGGGGTCGTCGGCGTTCCACTGGTGGAAGCCCGACGGGTCGCCGGCGGCGGCGTCCAGGACGTCCCACACCATGTCTTCGACGTGCTCGGGCAGGGTGGCAAGGACCTTTGCGGCCGGGGCGGAGAAGCAGACTGCGTACGGCTGTTGTGCGGTCACCGGCGCCTTCCCCGTACCTCCGCCATGTCGATGAACTCGCTGTCGTCGTAGCCGGAGGCGACGAACGCGTCGACGGCCGGGGCGGAGGCGAGGCGGCCCTGCCACTCCTGGACAACCTCGTACAGCGCGGCGAGGGAGAACGTGGCGCGGGATTCCTCGAGGGCGACCGTCCACTCCCGCTCGAAGGCCGGCACCCACTGCGCGGCCCGCCGGTCGGCGCGCAGCTGGGCGAGGAGTTCGGCCGGCGCCCCGGGCGCGGGGGCGTACGGCGTGACGGGTGCGTGGTCGGGCTGCGCGCTCATCTGGTCCTCCCGGCGGGTCGTCACCTCACGGTACGCGCGCCGGTGGGCCGTGGAAGCGGACATGCGGTGATCCCTCCTACCGGGTGCGCAGAGTACGGGCGACGGCCTGGGCGTGCTCGCGCAGCGGGAGGTCCTGCTTGTCCCAGGTGGCGGCCACGTAGTTGAGGAGTTCGGCCGTGGCGCGTTCAGAGTCGCTCGGGTCGCTGGCGAGCAGCTTGTCGGCGGCGAGGGCGATGTCGACGGCCGGGGTGGACAGGTCTTCCGGGGCAAGGGCGTGGCCGCGGTGGATGCCCAGGACCAGGAGGTGGCGCACCTGGTTGCGGGTCTGGATGGTGATGGTGTCCTCGCGCGGTGAGTCCGCATCCGCGATGACGAAGCCGGGGTGGTTGAGGATCGCTGCGGCGATGGCCTCGGTGAGCACCGGCTCGGGCAGCAGGTCGTCGTCGGTGGGCTCCGGGTCCGTGAAGGTCAGCGTGTAGTTGATGCCGGCCTCGGTGGTGAACCACACCGTGTCGCCGCCGGGGTCAGCGTCGGCGGCGACGAAGTGCGGGCTGCGGCGCAGCGCGTCGGCGACGCGGACCGGGTCGTGGTCGGCGTCGAACAGCGGGCTCTTGTCGCGGTCGATGGGCTGTGCCGACGCATGGTAGATGTCACCGCCAGCACCCGCCGACCTGCCGTTCCGAGCGGACGATGCACCGCGGGTGTCACCGGATCGGCGCGCTTGTTGTCACCAGCCGCACGGCAAGCAGGGAACTTGTCACCGGCTGGGCCAGCCGATTTCGCTGCCACAGCCGCACCATGCTCGGCGCTGATCGTCTGGTTGCTGTGCTTTCAGGCTGCTTCCACATACGTGCCGACGACCACGCCCCTCTCATCACAGGAGAAGGTCTGTGCAGCAACAGGGTGGATTAGGCCCCTGCCTGGCTTGCCTCCCCGCTCACCGGGAACAGATGCCGTCTCGGGCTGGAAGAGCCCAGCTTCGGCTGTTTGGTGATCTCTACAAGGGAGAGATGCAGGTGGTCAGGAATTCGCGTCGGAGGCCCAACCCGCCGACGCCGCTGCCGGCCAAAATTTCTGACGCCAAGCCTCCGGCCCCTCTCGAAGAACCCCCGCCCATGCCTCCAAGGAAGGGAACCAACCTTTCGAGACTCAAGGAGGCGCTTCTTCAGCATCGGCACGCAGCCCAACCGATCACGGAGGAAGAGGCTGCCGGGGCTGCCGTGGGATCTCCTGGGAAGTACAAGATCGCTTACGACGCCGCTCAGTACGCACTCTCTCAGCAAGATAGCGTACTGACAAATCTGAAGAATCGGGCAATGGGGCTGATCACAATTGCCGCGCTGGTGGGGTCATTCTCCTCGTTTTTCGGTTTTGGCAAAGAACATCCATTGCCGATCTGGTTTGCGATCTGCGTCGTCACCTTCATCCTCCTTATTCTTGCTTGCGTCACATACGTTCTGTCGCCGAACAGGGATTGGCATTTCGGGCCAGACCCAAAGGGAATCCTGAACGCGCAGGATTATGAGCACAAGATCCTATGGGGTGCTGCAAAAGGCATGGTGCGTGCCGTGGATGACAACGCCGTAGAGATCAAGAAACGTGTGTGGGTGTTCTTTGCCGGTGTCGTCCTTCTGGGCCTCGAAGCGGCCTTCGTGGTCGCGGCCTCAATCAGTGCAAGGTAACGGGCAGGCCCCTCGATGAACCAACCTAAGGAGCCAGAGGAGATCCCGGCCCGCCGGGACACTCAGGCGGCACATATGCCGACGCGACAGAAGATCCGCATCCGGCTCAAGGCCTACGACCACGAACTGATTGACTCCTCGGCGAAGAAGATCGTCGAGACGGTGACCCGCACTGGTGCGTCGGTCGCGGGCCCGGTGCCGCTGCCCACTGAGAAGAACGTGTACTGCGTCATCAAGTCGCCGCACAAGTACAAGGACTCGCGCGAGCACTTCGAGATGCGCACGCACAAGCGTCTGATCGACATCCTCGATCCGACCCCGAAGACCGTCGACTCGCTGATGCACCTCGACCTGCCGGCCGGCGTCGACATCGAGATCAAGCTCTGAGAGGCGCGACAAAGATGGCCGAGCAGGCCGCCGCCGGGCTTGCTCGCGAGCAGGATGCCCAGGCCGCCGCCGATTCCTCCCAGCATCCCCGAGCGGGGCGAGAGACCAGGCCCGGCCCGAAGGGCCTGGACGAGCCGATCCCCTCGGCGCGGGCGTCCCCGACGTCACGGGTGTCGCTCCGGGCGGTGGGTGACAACTGTCGCGCTCAGGTGACACCTACCGCGCTTCGGCACATGGGCGGGAATTCAGCGGTCACGCTTTCGCTCCTATTTAGTAGTCGAGATCCAGGTAGTCGATGTCGTTGATTTCCACGTCCGACAGTCCCATAGCGCGACCGCCGCCGTCCTGGAAATACACCTCCTTAAATCCTTCGGCGATGATTTTGCGCATGTCCTGGTCGCTGGCTCCCTCGTCGCGGGCGTCGAACAGGCGCTGGGCGTACGTCGGAGGGAGGTGCACGGTGAGGCGGCGGAAGCGTCCGTCGTCGGTGGTGCCGACCGGTGCCGTGTAGCCGAACCGGGCCCGGGTCTCGACCGTGAGCCCGCCGGTGGTGGCGGCCTTCTTCTGCCGGCGCTTGCGCACCAGCGGCTGCCAGCGCTCGCGGACCATCGCCTCGATCTTCGCGGCGACGTCCGGGCGGGCGTGCTTGCGGGCCCCGCGCCGATATCGGTTGACGGAGTCGGCCGTGACTCCGGCTTCCTCGCCGATTTCCTGGGAGCTGAGGTACTTACGCAGGAAGCCGACCTGGCCCTTGAGGGTCTTGGGCGGGTCCTTGGTGAACGCCTCCTGGTCGGCGCGCTCGATCGCGTCGTCGATCTCGCCCACGGCCTACTCCCCGTCCTCGAGGACGGCGTCGCCGCCCTTGATGTGCCGGGCCGGGTTCAGGCCCTTCTCCATGAGGTCGATCGCCCAGAGCATCTCCTGGACGCCTTCCAGCTTGGCCAGGCCCGGCGTTGGCCCGAGGCGGAAGCCGCCCGGCTGCGGCTTGCCGGACGCCGCGTACGGCAGGAAGTCCAGCGGGCTGCTGCCGGGGCTCGGGTAGACGACGCAGTCGGACAGCACCGCGAGCGGGAACAGCCCGGTCATCCGGGACATGTTCAGCAGCTTGCGGTGCATGTTGACCCGCGCCTTGCTGATGACGGCGGCGCGGATGTCCGGGCGCCAGGTCGGCCGCATCATGGCCGGCCACGGCTCGCCGTCCTTGTAGCCCTTGCCCTGCGGATTTTCGAACAGCTTCCCGATGCCGCCCTTGACCGTCGCCTTGATCGCGGCCAGGACTGCGGCCATTGCCGGGTCGACGTCCTTGTGCCGCTCCATCGCCGCCAGGAACTCGGTGTCGGTGAGGTCCTTGGTGACGCCGAGGTCGGCGAGGGTGTCGACGTACGCGGTCCGGAGCCGGTCGTGCCACGGATCCAGGTACGCGCCGGTCTCCTTGCGCAGGTACGCCTCCAGGATCTCGACGTTGAAGCCGAGCTCCTGGGCGTAGGCGACGGTGTGCGTCTGGTACCAGGCCGGGCCCGTCGGACGCTCGCCGGTCGGCGTGAACGGGCTGGGCAGGCGGGGGTCCAGGTCGATGTGGCTCAGGTCGACCAGCCAGGAACCGGGGACCTTCGGGTAGAACTTCGGGCGTACGAAGTGCTCGGGCTCCGACAGGCCGACGACCAGGCGGGCCGCGGCCGCGAGGAAGGCCGTGTTCAAGTCGAGGCCCACCGCATAGGGGAGCAGGCACTCCTCATCGGTGAGCGTGTCCACCGAGCGCACCCACTGGTACGCCTCCTCGTGGAGGTAGCCGCCCTTCCAGCCGATCCGGTGGATCGCGGGATGCTCGGGCTGGCCCTCCGGCGGCGCCGGGTCCATCGGCTCCGTACCCAGCGAACCGGGGTTGATGCCGCTGATCCAGTTGCCGGTCTCCTCGTCGCGCACCGGGCGGGTCGGCGGGCGCAGCGCGGTCATCAGCTCCAGCCCGGAGACGGCCGTGGAGCCGCGCGGGGTGATGACCCGCTGGGCGTAGACGCCGAGGACGCGGGCGACGTCGGCCGGCTCCATCTCGCTCACGCCGGGCCAGGAGCGGGAGTCGAGAGCGTCCCACGGCAGGATCGCGAGCTGCACGCACTGCCGCTCGCGGCCCTGCGCCTTGCGATAGACCCGGGCCCACGGGCCGAAGCCGCGCTGGGTGAGCTGCCACTTCGCCTTGAGGACCTGCTTGACGACCGGGTGATCCTCCGGCAGGCGCAGGCCCCGGCGGTCCTCCAAGTGTTCGGGCAGTCCGAACTTCACGGCCGCGGCCGCCGTGAGGACGATCAGCGGGTCGGCGTCCTTGCCGTAGCGATGGAGCTTCGCCGCTCCGAGGCCGGACTCCCGCAGCGTCCACTCCACCAGCTCCACCACGGTGGTCGCCGGGCAGTCCAGGACGATGCCGCCGACGCCGTACGCGGAGCCGTCACCGTCCAGGACGGCGAGCGGGCCGTGCGGGAAGTTCGGGTCCAGCGCGGGCGCGGCGGCCTTCTTCGCCGCCGGGCGCCGCGACGTCGACGTGGGGCGCGCGGCCGGACGGGCAGGGCGTTCGGGCGCGGCCGGAGCCTGTACCGGCGTGGCGGTCTCCGCCTGCGGCTCGGGGGCGGCCGGGCCGGTGAACGTCTCGGGCACCTCCGGCTGCGGCGGGGCCGCCGGAGCCGGAGCGGCCGGGACGGCAGCGGCGGTGCCGGGCGCGGGGTACTTCACCGCCCAGCCGTTCAGCAGTCGCTGATACGCCAACAGGCGCGACCCCGTTGGCTCGCTCCTGCCGTTCTCCCAGTTTTTGATGCTCTGCGTCGACTTCAACTGCAGGGCCTGCGCAAGGCGGGCCTGGGTGATGCCGGCCGCCTCGCGGAGCCGGGCGCGCTCCGCCGGGGGCGGGAGCTGCGGCTCCTCCTCCAGTAGTGCGTCGATGCTCGCGAACAGCTCTTCCTCGGATGCCATGGGTCTACCTCCAGCCTGAACAGTAGCAGACTTAACCCAAGTATTTCACTCGAACATTTAACCCGCCCGAAGTCCTGCTAACGTGGCGTCAGCAGAGCGCGAAAGACGCGAACCGAGCAGGGAGTTGCGTTGAGAGACGAGGACGTCGTTCCGGTCGTGCTGGCCGAGAGCCAGCACGAGGAGATCTTGCTGACGGAGATCCTGCCGACCTGGACCAGGTACGCCGTTCCTCAGGACCAGCCGGTGGTGGTGATCGTCGCCGGACCGGCGGGCAGCGGGAAATCCGAGCTGTGCGACCTCCTGCTGGCAGTCCTTGACCGGCGGGGCGGCGCGGTACTGATCGGCCGCGACCTCTACAAGGGGGCCCACCCCCGCTACGTCGCCCTCATGCGCAGTGATGACCGCACGGCGGGAGTGCGGGTCCGTCCGGATGTCCTGCGGTGGCAGGCGGAGGTCGAAACGTACGCCCGGAACCGGCGCTTCGACGTGGTGCTGGAAGAGCCCGTCGCCGACCTGGAAGAAGCATGTGCGAAGGCCCGCACCTACCGCGCGGACGGCTACCGCGTCGAGCTGGTGGCGCTGGCCACGGCGGAGGCCACCGCACAGCTCAGCAGCCTGGACCGCTACCTGACGCAGGTCGCCGAGCAGGGCGTCGGCCGGTACGTCTCCTGGGGCAACTTCGACCGGTGCGCCCGCAACCTGCCGCTCTTCTTACAGGCCGTCGAAGCCGAGCGGCTGGCGGACCAGGTCATGGTGGTGCGGCGCGGCCTTGAGGTCCTGTACCGCAACGAGCTCACCGACGACGCCTCCTGGCGCCGTGCACCGGCCGCTCCCCAGGCACTGACCGCGGACTGGGCCCGGCCGTGGACAGCGCCGGAGACCTGGCGCTTTCGCCGCCAAATCGCCGGTGCGGAGCAGCGGCTGTACCCTTCCGTGCTCACGCCGGAGCGGCGCCTGGCGGTGGCCGGCGGCCTGGAGCGCGCCTTCGCGCTGGCCGAGCCGGTACGCCGGATGGCCCAGCCGCTCGCGGGCCCGCCCGGCGTCGACTACCACCGCCTGTCCCCCAGCGAGCACACGTGGATCTTCGACGAGCTCATCGTCCCGATGTACCTGAGCTCCATCACCCCGCAGGATGACCCGGTCACCCTGTACGTGATGGGCCCGCAGGGAGCCGGGAAGAGCTACACGGCGCGCATGCTGCGCCGCGCGCTGCGGCGACGCAAGCCCACCCGGATCGAGGGCGGCCTCTTCAAGTCGGTCCACCCCGACTACCGCCGGCTCCTCGAGGAGTATCCGCGCACAGCCTCCGCCCGTATCAGGCGCGATTACAGGCAGTGGCAGGAGATGGCCGAGGCGTACGTACGGGCCCGCCACGGGGACATGCTGATCGAGATCGCCCCGGACAGCGTCAGCCACTTCCTCGACGGTGCGCGCCGTCATCACCAAGCGGGCCGCCGCGTGGAGCTGGTCGCGATCGGGGCGCGCGCCGCGGACAGCCGGCTGGGCACCGCGACCCGGTGCGCCGAGGTGGCCCGCCTGGGCGGAACCCCAAGGTTCACCTCGGCCGCCGCCCACGCCACGACGTTCCAGGTCGTGCCTGACGTGGTCCGCGCGGCCGAGCACTCGCCGTACGTGCACTGCACCTCCGTCATCCGCAGAGACCTGACCGCGGTGTACCGCAACGAGCGCACCCCGGACGGGTCCTGGAGCAGGCCGCCCCGAGGCGGGGACTTCCTGGAGGCTGAGCAGCACCGCCCGTACACGGCGGCTGAAGCGGCCCAGCTCCTCGCCACCCTCCAACGGCTGAAGGGCGAGCTGCCGCAGTACCGGCCGGACCTGGTCGACATCGCCGCGCTGGCCTGGCCCTTGATGCCCGCCCACCTGCAGCCACGCACCCTCGCCGCCACAATCACCACGGCACCGCTGCCCGTCCTCCACCACAAGTCCGGCTACTGGCCGCCCAGCTCCTTCGACCGGGCCGCGTAACGGGCCGCGATCTCGGCCACTTCCTCCGGGCCGGCGTCCAGGAGCGTCTCCAGATCGACGGCGCACGCCACCGACCCCTCCTGCAGGGTCTTGAGGCGCTCCGGGTCGGGCCCAGCAGCGCGCTGCTCCTTCATGATCTGTTCCGCGTACCAAAGGCTCACTTTCTTCACGAGTTGTTCGGCGGCTTCGGGACTCACGTGCTCTGACAAGGGATGTCCTTCGCGTGTGGGCTGTGATGGGGCGTCATTGTCTCTGGCCGAAACACTGGGGCCGGTCCGCCGGCGTTGCGGAATGCGGCGACGCCGTACGGCACAGGCCCTACGGTTGATACCGTCGATGATCATTCTGGGGGGACCGACCGTGGCCGACCTTCGTGCGCTGTTCAGCTCCAACGACCCGGCGGGGTACGACGCGGTGGAGGCGTTCACCGATCGCCAGAACCAGTGGACGGCGGTCTCGGCCGCACTCGGAGAGCACCTCCAGCGCGTGACTGGCCCCAGCTTCGACATCGAGGACCTCGAATCCCCCCGCACGAACCTGATCATGTTCCACGGGGTGGGTGGGGCCGGGAAGTCCACCCTGCTCCGCAAGATCGAAGCCGCCCTGACCACCGCCGAGGACCGGCCCACCCAGTGGGGCGCACCGGCCTGGACTCAGCGGCTCCTGCCGATCCGGATCGACCTGTCGCGCTCCGCGTCGACGGGATCAGACTTCGAACGCGTGCTGTTGACGATCCGCCTCGCGCTCGCCGGAGAGCTCGGCAGGACCCTGCCGTCCTTCGACGTGGCACTGCGCGCCTACTGGGAGCACACCCACCCCGGTGAACCTCTCGACGAGTACGTCCGGCGGACCGGGATCGCGGGGCGGTTCACCAGCATGCTGCCCGGCCAGCTCCAGGCCGGCGTCGGGGAAGTCGCGGCCGCCCTGCAGCTGCCCGGGCTGGTCGGCTCGGCCGCTGGACAGCTCACCTCGGCCCTGGTCACCGCGCTGCGCGAACGCCACGAGCGCGCCCAGGCCCTCGCGGGCGCCGTACGGACCGCGGCCCTGCTGGAGGCCACCCCCGACCTGGAGGCCCTGTCGTACTACCCGCACCTGTTGTCCTGGGACCTGAGCCAGCTGCCCGCGAAGAAGCAGCTGACGCCGGTGGTCCTGCTGGACACCTTCGAGGACACCGCCGACCGCCACCGCGACCTCGAGCGGCTCTTGCAGCGCCTGGTCTGGCTCATGCCCGGCACCTTCTTCATCCTCGCCGGGCGCAGCCGCCTGCAGTGGGCCGACCCCGCCCTCCAAGGCCAGCTCGACTGGACCGGCCCCACCGCCTGGCCCGGGCTGGGGTCCACCCACAACGTCCCCGCGCCCCGCTCCGCAGAGCGCTCCGGGCGCCAGCACTTGATCGGGGACCTGTCCCCTGAGGACTGCGAAACCCACCTCGCCCGCCGGCTCACCGTCGAAGGGCGCCCGCTCATCGACGCCGACATCCGGACCGCGATCACCGCCCGCTCCCACGGCCTGCCCCTGCATCTGGACCTCGCCGTCTCCCGCTTCCTGGAAATCCGCCGCACCGGGCGCACCCCCACCCCGGCCGACTTCGACTGCTCCTTCCCCGCCCTGCTGGCCCGCACCCTGTCCGATCTCACCGCGGAGGAGCGTCAGCTGCTGCGCAGCGTCTCCCTGCTGGACGCCTGGGACCTGGACCTGGCCACCCGGACCGCCGGCCTCACCCAACAGGCCCCCGCACGCCGCCTGACCGAACGCCCTTTGATCTCCGAGAACCTCTGGGCGCTGTGGCCGTACCACCTGCACCGGGCGATCCGTACGGCCGTGCGCGAGGACACGCACAGCGAGGACCGCTGGACCCCGGCCGACTGGCACCAGGCCGCCAGCCGCGCGCTGGCCGCCCTCGGCGAGCAGTGGACGACAGCCACCGCCCAGGCCCCCAGCCGGATGCTGCTGGTGGCGTGCCTGCGTCAGGGCCTGCGTCTCGCCCGCGACCACCGCCTCGACGACCTGGGCTGGCTCACCGACGCGGCCTACGACTACACCGACGACTCCATCTGGGAACCCCTTACCCTTCCCGCCGACACCACCGGTGCCCCGGACACGCCCGCGGACGCCCTGGCCGAGCTCCTCACCGCGATCACCCGCCGCCAGCGCGAGCACCGCCAGCACACTGTGGACCGGCTGACCGCGGTGCTGGACTCCAGGCTGCTGTCCGCCGACCTCGTCGAGCTCGCCCTGTACTACAGGGCGAAGGCGTACAAGGACCTCGACCAAGGCTCCGCCGCCCGGGCCGGAATGCGGCAGGTCGCCGACGCCGACGGCCGCCTCGCACCCAAGGCCCGCCGGGGCCTGGCCAACTTGTCCAGGCTGGCCGGAGACTTTCCCAGTGCCTTGGCCGCAGTCCCCAGCCTCGGCTGGAAGGGCCGCCACCACCGCGTCCTCGGCGACATCCACTGGGCCCACGCCGACACCGGCCGCGCCGTCGCCGCGTTCGAAGCCGGCCGCGCCGAAGCAGAAGATCACGGTGCGGCCGGTGAACGCGCCATGATGCAGGTCCGCCTCGCCCTCGCCCTGTCCTTCGCCGATCCCGTACGGGCCGGCGAGGAGCTCGCGCTCGCCCACCAGCTCCTCGAGGGCCTCGACCAACGCTCCAACACCCTGCTCGCATCGGTCGTGGCCTTGATCAAGGACGCGGGGATCCCCGGCGTCACCGACCGCGCCCAGGTCCTGCACGCCGACATCGACAGCGCCGGTCTCCCCTTCCTCCACCGGTTCGTAGAGCTCGCCGTGGCCTTCCACCACGCCGTCCGCGAAGAGGACCAGGACCTGGCCGCCACCATCGACCGCCTGCGCACGCTGACCGCTACCGGCGACTTCGCCTACTTCTGCGACATCGCTCACTTCATGGCCGCCCTGCCCCTGCCGGGGCCGTCGCCCATCCGCTGGACCACGAGCGAAGACGACGTCCGCTCCATGTGGCGCGGCCTCGTCCAGGCCCGGCAGGAACACCGGCTCGCCGGAAACTGACCCTGGACGCGCGACGGCCCCGACCAGAGGTGTCTGGTCGGGGCCCTCACCATGTACGGGCCGGGCGCCGGGGCCCGGAGAAATCAGCCGGCGTCGGGGCGCTGTCCCACGAGCTGGGTGAGCAGCTCGATGATCTGGGCCTGGTTCCGGTCGATCTTCTTGTCGAGAGCTTCGACCTTCTGGTCCAGGTTGCCGATCTGCAGGCGCACCGCGGTGAGGTCGGACTTGATGATGCCGAACTCGCGGTCGTGCTTCTCCGCGACCTCTTCGAAACGCCGGGTCAGGGCAGCGAGCTCGCCGTGGGCGATGGGGTCCTCGGACACGCGGGTACTCCTGCCAGATCACAAAACCGCAGATAAGAAGACTCCACGATATCGCGCCCACACCGCCGCACGGCCTCTGGTTCCGCAGACCTCTCCTGGAGCGGAAGCCCGCCGTCGTGACCGCCAGCACCAGCACCAGCACCTGCGCCGGCACCGGTGCCCCCCCATCACCTGACCCGCCGTACCAGCCTGTCGCTTCAGCAGTAGATGCAGGAGGGGCCGGCCGCGTGCGGGCCGACCAGATCTGTGAGCTGCTCCCAGGGGGTGGTGCGGGCGGTGGCGTCGAGGAGCGAGTCCACCGTTTCGATCAGGCGCTTGTTGCTGCTGGGGACCAGTCCCACCGTGTGCACTCCGGTGCCGGGGTGCCAGACGGTGTGCTCGATCACGGCGGCCAGGCGGGCGGCGCCGCCGCATTCGGGGAGCACCACCAGGTTGTCCCGGTGGGTCAGGACAAGGACGAGGGCCGGCGCGTCGGCGTAGTGGTCGCCCGCTCGGACGGCGCGCAGTACGACGGCTTCCAGGAAGCTCTCGGGTCCGGGGGCGGGCAGGCTGCGGGGGACGTGGAGGGCAATCAGCGTGGTGCCGGGCGCGGTGGCACACCAGGCGGGTCCGGCGAGAGCCGGCCAGGTACCCAGGGCCGCTCCCGCGGCGCTACCGGGGTGGGCGTCGAGGGTGTCCAGGACCCTCTGGGCCCGGTAGCTGCCGCCCGCGTTGGCCGGGGTGACGGCGCCACCGGTCAGCTGCGTTGCCGCGGCGGCGGGGAGCAGGGCGGTGTCGATGATGACGGTGGCCGCGCTTTCGGGGTCGCCGAAGGTGCGGTGGGCATCGCGGGCCAGGTGCATGGACGGGGCGTGTTCCATCAGCCATCGCAGGCCCTCCCAGAAATCGCCGTTCCCCGACGGTCGCTGGTTGGAGAGGCCGAAGCGAACAGCGACCTGCCAGACCTCGGAGTCGCACTCCTTGGGCAGTACGCCGAGGTCGGGCTCGTAACCGGGACGCCAGTCGTTGGAAGCCTGGCCCCAGCGGGTGTCGCCGAGTTCGCGTACGGAAGCGGCCAGGGTGCCCTCCAGCTGGTCGGCGGTGGCCGCACAGCGTCGCTGAAAGGCGTACGCGTCGGCGAGCGGCGGCGGGATCGTCTCGGTCCGTGAGGTCTGTGGGTCCCAGGCGGAGACCAGTGGCGGTGTCGCGCAGCCGGGCGGCCACCACGGCAGCCGGTGGCCGATCGCTCCGGCAAGATCTGCCATCTCCGCCGCCTGAACGGGCAGCTGACGCAGGCGGTCATGGAGGTCTTTCCCAGAATGTTCGGCATCCGGCTGGTAGAGGTCCAGTACGCGGACGAATCCGGTCCCGATGCCGTAGCGGGGATCGTTCTCGGTCGGGATCACCACGAGCGTGCCCAGCAGCCCCTCCCCGCTGGCCGGGCGGAGCTCGCGGTCGTCGAGCAGCTCGTGCACCAGGTTCTGCAGCGGGCTGCCGTTCTCCCAGTGGGGAGGCCACCCCACCAGCCGGGCGCTCTCGCCGGGCGCCATGACCGTGGCGAGCCACACCGACGGGCCACGGCCGGTGAAGCCGTCGGCGGTGTACTGGGTGACGTGCACGTCGATGGGCGGGCGCTGCAGATCAGCGAGGACGTCGTCCTTCTGGTGCAGCGTCACCGTGCGCTGCTCCGCGCGCTGCAGGCGGGGGCCATCGGGACCAGGCAGGAGCCACGACGCGGTACGTGCCGGCAGCCGACGCCCGGAGGCCGCGCACCAGCGGGCCACCGTGATGCCACGCCACAAGGGCCGCGCGTCCGTGCTGTCGGCGGCGTCGGGCTCGGGCAGGGGGACGGTTTCGTCGGCGGAGCGCAGCTGGGTGATCCGGCCGCGGGACAGGCCCGTGAGGCGGGCGATGTCGGCACTGCCGTAGACCGCGGCGAGCGCGTTCTCGGTGCCGCGGAAGCGAAGAAGATTCACCCAGCCCACGCTAAACGAATTGTTTAGCCCCTGGGTGGGAGTTGATGAAACTCAGCCCCGCAGCTGCTCCTCGGCCCCCGCGTCCCCGAGGAGGAACAGGGCCGCAACGTCCTGCTGACGGTTCGCCGCCCGCAACTGCCCGGCATCGAGCGTCCGGTGTGCCTCCCGAAGCGTCTCCCCAGCGTCAGAAACTGCCGGACCTCCTCGGGCCGCTGATGGGGCCGGCCGGGCGGGCGCTGCCGCCACTCGAACAGCTGGCGGCGGCGCCCGATTCGGCTGCGCTTCCTCGGGGCACGCCGGACCGTGTAGTCGGGCATGTCGTCGGACCGGCTATCGGTTGTTCAGCTCGAGCCGGATGCGCTCTGCCACGATCTCCCCGACGCCCAGGTCGTAGGCCGCCTTCTCCAGGGTCTTGCGCATGGGCTCGCCCACGAGGAACTGCCCCATCGCGGTCCCCGCCACGTACAGGCACACCGGGATCCAGGTTCGCGACTCGCTGACCTCAACCTTGCCGGTCCGGTACAGGGCCGGCGCCGCCCCCGGCCCGCGCTCCACGAACGCCTCGCCGGTCTGGAGTGAGGCGTGTGCGTACGACGACAGGTAGCGGTAGACGGGGTACATGGTCCGGATGCCTCGGGATGCGACGAGGTTGGAGACCGTGCCGATCTGCCCCTTGAGCTTCCGGTGGAGCTTCTCCTCGTCCTCGTCGGCGAAGTCGTAGGACGGTTCCTCCCCTACCTCGATGTCGGACGGCACCGGCCAGTCCACCTTGCCGAGGTTGTCGATCAGCTTCTTCCTCCGCGCCCACTCAGCGTGCTCCATGGCCTGCAGGCCCACCTCCTGGTGCTCGGCCAGCCAGTCCATGCAGTGCGCGTGCTCGATCAGGTTCCGCATCAGACCGGCCGCCTCGACCGTGAACTTGCTGTCGTACGAGCGCATCAGCAGGTCTGCGGTCCGGTTCGTGAACTGCCACCATCCGAGCATCTGGTGAGCGACGTCCTGCTGCGCGGTGCGCAGCTGAGGGTGGGATGCGACGACTTCCGCAGCCTCGTCGAGCAGACGGCGAGTGATGGCGTGCGCACGCCTCTGCGTAGCGGGGTTGTCCCCGAACTTGTAGACCATGGGCTGACGGTAGGGCCCGGAAGCATCCGGGACACCGGGATTTTCCCGGGCCCTACCGATGGGTCAGAACGATTGAACGCCGTCTGCCGTCCTCACGCCGTTGCCAGCGCGGCCGATGCCCTTCGCCGGGTCCGGCGGCGGGTGGTCACAGCAGCTGCTGGATCCGGTAGCCGAGCAGACCAGTGATGCTCAGGCCGGTGCCGTAGCTCAGTCCGCGTACGAAGTGGCGGAGCGCGGCGCGACTCCGACGTCGGCGAGGGCGGAGCAGCGGCCGTACGGGCGAGCGCGGTGACAAGCTGGTGTTGCTGCCTGTTCGCCGCCCGCAGTTGTCCGACGGCTTCAGCCCGTACAGCTCATCGGTGACCTGGTCGACATCCACACCCCACTGTGCGACCGGCCGACACAGCCGGGACCGGAGAACCTCCGGCCGGGCGCACGCCGATCACCCGCTCGGCGTGAGGCACTGCCCGGCAAGGGTCCGCACGGCCTACCGAAACAGGCCGAGCCCCTTCGGCTCTTCTACCGTCGAGGAGCGTCACCCGACAGGACGGACCGCCTCCACGGCCCAGCGCACGCGATCTCGCCCCCAGATCGCGGCGCCGGGCCCCTCACGAAGGGCAGTTTGGACAGGCGACGCCGAAGGACCGTTTCCCCGGTGAACCTCGTCCCCCATAGGGAGGCGATCTGCCGAATTCCTGCACGTCAGTGGTCCTGCAGGCGCTATTCCTTACGTTCGTGATCAAGAACATGCTCCGCGGTGTTGCCGCGCTCTCTCTTCTCCTGACCCCGCTCGCCCTGCCCTCGGCAGCGGCCGCGGCACCCACAGCTCCTGCGGCCGCCGAGGTCCTCAACGTGGCCGACGCGGTCGAGCAGATCCCGATCGCAGTCGAGGACCGCACCGGCTACCAGCGGGAATCGCAGTTCAAGCACTGGAACGCCGGCCTCCTGGCAGACGGCTGTAGCACGAGGGCAGAGGTGCTCCTGGCAGAGGCGATCGAGTCACCCGAGGTCGGAGACAAGTGCAAGCTGTCCGGGGGCAAGTGGCTGAGCTACTACGACGGCCAGTTCGTCACTGACCCGGGCAAGCTGGACCTTGACCACCTCGTGCCCCTGGCCGAGGCCTGGGACTCCGGGGCCTCCGCCTGGGATGCAGCACGGCGCGAGGCGTACGCGAACGACCAAGGCGCCGACGCATCCCTCGTCGCAGTCACCGCCCGCTCCAACCGCTCCAAGAGCGACCAGGACCCGCAGCACTGGATGCCGCCGCTCCCCGACACCCACTGCCGGTACATCTCCGAGTGGGTCGCCACCAAGCTCCGCTGGGGCCTCACGGTCGACCAGGGCGAGGCCGATGCCCTGGCCGTGTACGCGGAGGCCTGCGAGACGACCGTCGTCCACTACACGCCCGCCCCGTAGCCGTCCCGGCCCGGGAACGCACTGTGCCCCACACCGGAGCGTGGGGCACACGGGAGGTACTTCAGTTTGACCAACCGGTTCGACCTCCCACGCCTCACCGTAGCGGCACCGCCAGCGGGCCAAGGCCGGAGTTCACCGGGACGAGCTACACGGTCACGCCGACGGTGACGGGCTCGTTGACGACGGTGCATCCGAAGGCCTCCTCGTCAGGGGACGGCACCACGCGTCTGCCGTTGCCGCACTGACCTGGCTTCGTCTGCCGTGACGGACCGTGACCTCAGCGCGCTCCGGACGTTGAGCGGATCATGAAAACCCGCCGTATGACCTTCGCGCTCGTCGCAGCAACGCTTCTCGCGGTGACCCTTCCCTCTTCCGCCTCAGCTGCGGAAGGCGTCCTCACCGTGAATGGCGCCGCGTACGAGAACCCGAGTGGTTGCTACCCGATCGACTGGTTCCCCTCGTCGGTGGCCAACCACACCGATGCGATCGCAGAGGTCCACTCAGGCCCCGATTGCACTGGTCAGGTGGAGTGGCTCGTGTACCCGGGCGAGACGTACAACACTGAGACCGCCCAGAGCGTCTTCATCCTCTAAGACAGGCGACTGACGTTGCGGGCGCCAAGCCCCGCTGTCTGGCGGTCTGCCACGTGGCCAGCTCCCGTTCGTCGTTCTCCACGTGTGCGTACGAGGACCGGAAGGCATATGCCGGGGCCGGTTCGTGCAGGACCCTGGCGTACCTGACCGGCCCGGTGGCAGGGTGAACAGCAAGCGGCCCCCGCAGCCCCGTTCCTGCGGTGCGCGGCCGCCGGCCCGGCCCCGTGTCACCCCGCGGGGGCCGGGCCGCGCCCGCCTCCCGGCTCCCCACGGGAGGCCACCGGCGCGCCGCCATACCCAGCCGTCCTAGACGGCCGTGTCAGTGCCCCGTGGCACCCTGACGGAGCCCGGCAGCGCCCATCCTTGAAGCCGATGCCGCCGCCGGGCACCACCCCAGAGAGCGGATGCAGCCGGGTCCCCCCAGTGCGCCGGGCATGCCGCTGCGTCCAGCGGCGCGCGCTACCACCAGGCCCAGACGCGCCCCCTACGGCAAGGCGCGTCGGCGTCGAGGTTCTGCCTGTGGCCATGCGCTCCCCGCGTTCTCCTGAATGCCGTCGCCGAGCAGGTGGACCAGGAGGAGGCCGGTGGCGCGTCGGCTGAGGATGGTGGCGGTGTCGATGAGGCGTAGGTGCTCGTGGACGGGCAGAGAGAGGGCGACGCTGGAGGCCCGGCCGGGCAGGCCGAGGGAGAAGGCGACGCAGAGCACCGTGTCCGAGTACTCAAGGAGGTCGAACTGGGCGGAGTGGGGGCCGGGTCCGTCGAGTTCCTCGATGAGCGTACGCGGGTTGGTGATGGTGCGGCCGGTGAGCTGGACCGAGGGGTAGCGAGTGAGGTGGTCCATGCGGGAGTCGAAGTCCAGCTGGGCCAGGAGGCTCTTGCCGTTGGCGCTCGCGTGCCCGGTGCCGCTGAACGGGGCCACCTCCTCAACGGGGGGTGCGCTCGTGCTGAACGCGGACTCCCGGACCGTGATCTCGCCGTCGGTGTAGGTGCTGAGGTAGACGGCCGCGCCGAGCTCGTCGCGCAGAGAGGCGAGCGTGTCTTTGAGGAGCGAGTGGTCCGGGTCGGCGCGCGTGGCCAGGGCCATCAGATCTCCGGGGAAGTGGGCGCCCGCGACGGTGTCGATGAACCGCTCGCCGCGGAGCCAGTCCAGCAGCCGGACCGCGGAGTTCATCGGCATCCGGGTCCGCCGGGCGAGGGTGCGGGTGTCGATGCCGTCGGCCTCGTGGATGAGCAGGAGCATGTCGCGTGCTCGTTGCGTGGTCTGCCACCGTGCCGGGACGAGGGCTGGGGTGGTGCTGTGGCGTGCCATGTCGGTGAGGACGGCCGGGCGCAGGGCGCTGGCCGACCACCACGGCTCGCCGCGGGAGTCGATGGAACCGTGTACGACTTGGGGGCGCGCGGGGGCTGTGGAGCTCAGGTCGGGCATGGGCAGGGCCAGTCCGCCGGCGAGGGCGGTCAGCCGGGGCCGACCGGTATCCGTCGCCGAGCGAGGGCGCGGGGCGGGTCCGTACGGGGTGGGCAGTACGGGGGCGGGAACGAGAACGAGTCCGGTCCCTCCCGGCTGCCCGTCCTCGTCTTGTGGCTCGGCGGCCAAGGAGGCCTCCGGAGCGGTGCCGGGCTGCCGCCCGGGATCGGGCAGGGCCGGGTGCGGGTCCGGCTGAAGCAGGTGGAGGGGCATATCCAGCAGGCCGCGGAGCTCCTCGAAGAAGGACGGGTCCTCGGGCGGCGCCGGTGCACTGGTGGAGGGGAAGCGGCCGGCGGCCGCGGCGAGCAGCCGTTTGGCGTCGCCGTGTCCGTGGCGAGCGGCTTCGTCGACGAGGAACCACGCGTCGTCCGCGGACCCGGCGCGGGCCCGCAGCACGACCAGGGCGAGACGGAACAGCGCTCCCGGGTGCCCTGCCGAGGCCGCCTCGCCGAGCCAGTCGGCCGCGGCGGGCAGCTCGCCCCGGCCGAGCGCCTTGGAGCCGAGCCGGTACAGCGAGTTCGCCCGCTCCCGCTCCTCTACGTCCAGGCCGTACAGGCGGGTCAGGGATCCGAAGTCGCCGTCCGGGCGGTCCCAGAAGTCCGGTGGCCCGGCGAGCCGGTCGATGAGCGTCCAGAGCTCGGCCCGGGCCTCCGGCGCCGGGCGGCCGCCGCTGTCCTCGTTGAAGCGGCTCACAGCCCTCATCCTTCCTTCTCCACGCGTCGTGTCTTCTTCTTCCGGTGCCCGTCCCGGATGTATCCGCCGAGCCGGCCACGCAGCTCGATCACGGCCATGTACCGGTCCCGGTGAACGCGGTCCGCGCCTATGCCCAGGACCTTGGAGATCTGCGTGTCGTTCAGGCCCTGGCTCTGGAGCTGCACCACCTTGCGGGGTCGGCTCAACGGCATCGCGTCGATCGTGGGGACGACCAGCTCCTCCAGCGGATCGAAGTCGTCGACCGGCTGCCGCTGACCAGGGACCGCCACGACGAGCCCGATGTCGTCCAGCGGCTTCAGCCGCGTCTGCGCCCGCAGGGTGTCGATCGCCAGATTCCGCGACGTCCTGCGCAGGTAGCCGGCAAGCTGCACATCGGGCCCCAGCTGGCCGTTCATGACCTTCCTCGCCACCTTCAGGTACGCCTCGTGCGCGACGTCCTGACATGCCTGGTACGAGAGCTGACGGTTCGTCTTCCTGCGCAGAATTTGCGGTTCCGCCTTCATGAACGTCTCGTAGCAGTCCCGCAGCCGCTGGACCAGGTCCACGTCGGCGACCGCGCAGGGCTCCCCCGGACCCTCGTCACCCGCTACCACGGGCTGTACTCCTTCGCTGGCGGCAGCGCCTGCCCGTCCGCACCGCCGGCCTCGCCCACCCGCACGATCACCGACACCGAAGCGCCGGAGGCCTGGGGCGTGGCGATCTGGACGTGGACGGAAAGGGAGCCGTGCGCCGCGTGCTCGACGCGCGCGGGCACGGGTTCGCCGAAGACAGGGTGCTGCGTCATCCAGGCCCCGCGCTCTCGCCGGTCCCAGTACACCTGCACCACGACGGCCGCCGTCTGCACGGCGGCCGCGATGGCCGGGACGAGCCCGGCCCAGTCCAAGGACGACATCATGTGAGTCGCTCTCCATCTGAGGTTTCAGAGGCGCTTGAGGTGCGCCTTCGACCTCTTGACGGTCGAGCTCCCTGCGTTCTCCTCCCAGGACCGGAGAAAACCGGAACTGACCGGACCGGCGACGAACCTGACCGCTCCTGATCGGATGACGTGCCGGGCAACGTGGACCCGTACCCCGAGCCGCTGTACGTGCTGCCGACTCCCAGTCCTTCGCTTCACCCCTGCCGCCAGACGCCGCTCAGGAGGCACCTGTCCTGCCGGGGTTAGCTGGGCTTGAGGGCGAGGCCTTCGCGGGAGATGACGATCTCGCCGGTGCTCGCCCCGGTGGTGGTGGCGGTGAGGTAGCGGCGCTGGACGGACTCCTGGACGAACACCTCCACGTCGCCGCCCTCCAGAAGATGGGCGAGCGCCACGAGGAGAGCACGCTCCTCCACCTCGGCCTCGATCTGCACTACAACGTCAACGCGGCCGAACCAGGGGCTCTCCTGCTGGGACCGACGGAGCCGTCGGCCCTGACGGCCGGCGTCCTCGGTGGAGATGCGGCGGCGCAGGATCTCGTCGACGATCGCGTCCGCGGCGTCCTGGGGAGCGGCGAAGCCGCCCTGCGGGGTGCTCATACCGTGTGAACGAGTGTCACCACTCACCGGATGCCCTGGAGCCCCGTCCGGCGATGCGGGTCGGTGTTCGGGGTAGGAGCCAGCCGGTACGAGCGCGGCGTCCTACCAGGCATGCCATTGGGACACCGCGCTCGTATCGGCTTGTTCAGCCGATGATGTTCAAGGTGACGCGGTGGTGCAGCTGTGCCGAGGTGATGGTCACGAAGACGGTGCCGCCCCGGGAGCTGCGGGTGATGCCGACGATCCGGAAGCCGGGCGCACCGGCCGGGATGCCCAGGGCTGCGCAGACGGTCTCGTCCATCGGCTCGGCGGTAATCACTGACTCGGTGCCTGCGACGTCCCAGCCGAGCCAGTCCGCGACGCGTACGCCGACTGGTGCCTTCGGTGACGTCTCCCCGGCGGGGGTGAGCATCGGCGGGGTGCCTTCGTACCCGTCGGGCACCTTGGCCGCGATCTCGTACGGCATCAGCGTCATCTTGTGCTGCACGGGCACACCGTCGACCGACCGGATGCGGGTGCGTTCGACGACGGTCGTGCCCTCGGTGATGCCCCACGCTGTCATCTGGGCCGGCGCGTCGAGCTGGCGCACCAGCGTCGTCTCCTCCGTCGCGGTCCCTTGGGCGGTGGGCTTCCACGCCTGGGCGACCGACAGGTCCGGGGGCGTGAAGGTCCCCAGGTGGGCGTCGGACTGCTTGGACGCTGCCACGCGGGTTCCGCTGCGGGCATCGGTGCGGACCAGGCCGAGCGCGCCCAGTGCGGTGTAGGCGGCGGATACGGTCTGCTGGCTTACTCCGTGCTCTGCTGCGAGGTCTCGTACGGTCGGGAGTTTGCTCCCGTGTGGGTACTCCCCTTCGATGATCTTCTGCCGTAGTTGCGCTGCGATCGTGCTGGCGTCCATGTGCCCTCCGACTCGGCGGCGTTCCCTGGCTCGCGCCCTGATCCTGTGTCAAGCCAGGACTTCAACTGTATTGACAGCGTGGGTTGCTGAGAACCGGCCACCGGTGACAGGGCAGATGCGAACTGTGTTGACAGGGTATCGGGGCGTCCCTACTTTCGAGGAACACCCATCGCTCTCAAGGGCGACGCTGCCGGGTCGGCCAGGTTCACCGCCGCCGGCCGACGGCGTCCCGGCCGGGGAAGGCGGGAAGCAGATGTGTCACCGTACGCGCGTCCATCAGCCAGCCCATGTCCCCGCTGCGCACCGCACGCCGCACGTCGCCAGCACGGCCTTCGGTTTCCGAGCCGGAGGGGGCCAGGGAGATCCGGCGGAAGAACTTCACCAGCGCGGGCAGCTTGCCGGGGTGGATGCCGCCCCGCTCACGCATCGCGTACAGCGGCAGGAACCACGACTCGAAGAGCGTGCGCTGCGCGTCGCCCAGCCGGTGGACCTCGTAGAGCCGGCCGAGCAGAGGGTCGCCGTAGGGAACCTTCCCGTGGACGGCGTAGCCCAGCCGGATGCCGCCGTGGCTCCTGAACGGCAGGCCGTAGGCGGCGACGTGCGCGGCGGCGGTCTCGGTGGCCAGCATGACGGCGTGCTCGGCGCCGTGCGGCCCGGCCGCGGCCAGGATCGCGATGTGAAGAGCGGCACGGGGGTCGAGCACCGTCCCGGTCAGTCCGAACGGCGACAGGCTGATTCCGTGCGCGCGGGTGCGGGAGAGGATGAGCTGGTCGGGGACGTTGCGGGCGATGTTCTCCAGGTGCGCCAGGCGGCGCCCGTGAACATCGTCCGGGCCCAGGACCGGGGCGCCGGCGGGTCTGCGGGCCGTCAGCTGGGGCGCGAGCGCCTCCGCCAGTTCGGTGCTGCCGCATGCCTTGCAGGCGAGCGAGCCGATGCCCGCCATGTGATCGCAGGACGAGCACACCACGGTGGCCGTCCTCTCCACGCTCAGGACGCCCGCCTCGAGCCGGTCACGGATCATGTCGTGGGCGAGGCGGGCGACTGCCGGGTCCGCGTCGGTGAGCACTCCTGCGGCGGGCAGCAGGCCCTCGGGGTACTTCGCGCGTATGCGGGCCTGTTCGTGCTGATGCCTGTCCGTGCCGGCGGCCGGTTCCGTCTGGTGCCGCAGGTCCCCTTCGAGGGTGACCGTGTTCCACAGGTGGGGGACCGCGGGCTCACCGAGGAGGGCGTTCAGGGCGGCGGCCGCGCGTATGCCGACGGCCTTGCCGGGCTTGTCGGCGAAGGTGAAGTCGCCGTTCTGGACGGGACCGTTGAAGAAGGCGAGGCGCATGGTTTCCCCTTACGCGGGAGGCTCGATGACCTGCTGGAGCTCGTATCCGCCCGCAGTGGCCCGGTAGACGATCACGGCGGCGTTTGGCAGCTTGCGGGCGCGCGATTCCTCGACGACCTCGGTCACCGGGCGCTTCTCCAGGACGGCGCGGAGACCGAGGATCGCGGTGTGGTGGGTGAAGGCGACCACGTTGCGGCCGGCCTCGACGGCGCCGGACGAGAGCAGCGCCAAGAACGCGGTCACCCGCCCGTGGACCTCGAGGGCCAGGGACTCGCCGCCCGTGCCGGGCGGGGTCCACAGGTGTTTGCGGTTGCGGCGGTCGTCCGCCCCTTCGGGGAAGGTGGCGAACAGCTCACGCATCGTCATGTAGGTGGCGTCCCCGTAGTGCTGCTCGTTCAGCAGCCCCGTGACCTCCGCCTGAACCGCCGGCATTGCGAGCTCGGCGGTGTCCCGGGCACGCCGGTACTGCGAGGTGAACACCACCGGCTGCTCCCCCACCACCGGCGGCAGTGTCCCGCCCAGCCACACCGACTGGCGAAAGCCCCGGGCCGTCAACCCCACGACATCCCGCGACAAGGCGTGCGCCGCCTCACCCGCCCACGGCCGGGGGTCCTGATAGAAGCCGTTGTACTTGTCGGCGTTCTCGACCGACTCCGCGTGCCGCACCACAGCCAGGATCATGCCGCCGCACGCTACGCCCCGATACCTCCCGAGAAAAGAGGAAAGTTCGTGAAAGATGAGTGGACGTTCGTCAAGAAGCGGACCGCGGCCGAAGGCGCCGTCTGGGTGAACCAGGACCGCTCCCGTTACCGGCGCACCGGGGACAGCCGGCTCAAGGCGGAAGCCGCGTTCCAGCAGCGGATCGCCGCCCTGGGCTACCCCGTCCCCGCCGTCTTGGAGACCGGATCCGTCGGCGCGGAGTTCTCCTTCGTGGAGCCTTCGCTCGGGCCGGCCTCGCTGCACGACACGGCCTGGAACGCTGTCGGCGGAGCCTACGGGCCGATGCCCGACGCCGTCGTCGACGCCGCCGCGGCCGTCGGCGCACAGCTGCTTGACGCCCAGGCGAAGCACGCACAGCCCGCCACCCGGGCCGCGCTGCGCTCCTGGTTCGAGGAGGCGGGGTGGACGGGCAACGTCTTCGCGGAAAACCCCGACCTCGACACCCCCCACACCCGCGCCGTCGTGGACGCCGCGCTGGACCGGCTGTCCCACACGCCCATGTGCTGGGCCCACTACGACTACGGGCTGCCCAACGCCTTCCCCGCCGGCGTCATCGACTGGCAGCACCACGGTCTCGCCCCGGTCGGCTACGACACCTTCCCGGCCCTGGAGATCATCGCCTTCAAGGGCGGCACCAAGGGCTACTACGCCACCGGGGCCCAGCGCGAGCGGTACGTGGCCGCGCTCGACGAAGCCGCCCTGAGCGTCCTCGGGAGCCGGCCGAGTCGGCACCTGGGCGAGTTCCTGCTCATCAAGGCCCTGTTCTTCCTCGCGCTCATGAAGCCGGCCGACCTCACGAACACCGACAAGGTCCTGAAGTGGAACTACCGCCGCACCCTGTTCACGATGGGAGTCGAGCAGTATGAGCGCACCGGCCGTATCGACACCGGGACCTTCCCCAGCCTCGACGACTTCGCCGCTCAGCCTGAGCACTGCCGTACCGGCGGTGCGTGACCGGGACTACTTACTCGACCGGCACGGCGTGGTGTTCAAGGTCATCGGCGACGTCCACCCGCCCACCCACTACCTCGGGTACGTGAAGTACTACCCGGACGACAAGGGCGACCGGACCCTGTTCGGCCGCACCTACCGGCAGAACACGATCGTGTCCAAGGCGTTCGGCATCCTCGCCGACCGGCCCGAGTGCTACCTCTACTCCGACACGATCGGCTGTGTCATCACCGGCGTGCCCCGCCAGGACGTCACCCGGCACTACTCGTGCCGCCACGCCCTGACCGCCCTGCACCAGACGCCGGAACTCCTCGGCAGCGCGCCGGTCGCCCGGGACCTGAAGGCCGTCATCGACCGCGTCGTCGACCTCGGCGCGCAGGACGTGATCGGCGTGACCGGCTCGTTCCTCGTCGGCTGCTTCAACGCGCGCTCCGACGTCGACCTCGTCTGCTACGGACGCCGCGGCTACGAAGCCGCCCGCGAACTCTTCTCCGACCGCACGCTCATCCGCCCGTACGAAGGCGACGCCCTCACCCGGCTCTACCTGCGCCGCGCCAAGTACATGACGGGCAGCTCCTTCGACGTCCTGATGCGGCAGGAGACCCGCAAACTGCAGGGACTCACGGCCGGGGCCGACGCCCACATCAACTGCGAGCCCCTGCGCGAGGACGGCGACCGCACCTTCACCGACGTCACCACCAAGGAGGTCGGGGCCATCAGCGTCGTCGCCACCATCACCGACGACGTCCAGGGCCTGGCCACGCCGGCCCTGTACGGCATCGACGTGGACACCGTCATCCAGTCCACCGTCGACGACCCCGAGATCTTCGCCCGCCGCATCACCCACATGCGCTCCTACCTGGGCGCATACACCGGGGCGTTCCGTACGGGCGACACCGTCTACCTGTCGGGCAAGCTCGTTCACACCAAGGACGGGCCCCGCTCCGGCTTCGGCATCGAGCTCACCCCCTGGACCGCCGCCGAGTCCTACCTCGCCACCCTCGCCCGATGACCCCTCCCCCGTGCAGGAGGCACGCCGTGACAGCCAACCCGCCCGAGCTGTTCGCATCGGCAGCGGAGCACTACGTCCGCTTCCGCCCCTGGTACCCCGACGAGCTCTTCGCGCTCCTGACCGAGCGGTTCGACCTCGACGGCACCCAGACGGCCCTGGACCTGGGCTGCGGCCCGGGCATGTCCGCCCTACCGCTGGCGCCCCACGTCGCCCGCCTCTACGCCATCGACCCCGAGCCCGGGATGCTCGCCGCCGGCGCCCGCCTCGCCGAAAAGCGCGGCGTCACGAACATCCAGTGGATCAACAGCGACTCCACCCAGATCACCGCCCTGGATCTGCCCCCGATCGACCTGTGCGTCATGGCCAAGTCGTTCCACTGGTTCGACCGGCCCCGCCTCCTGGCCGACCTCGACCACCTCATCACCCCCGGCGGCGGAGTCGTCATCGCCTCCGCCGGTCCCCCCGGCACCACGCCCCTGCCCGCCTGGGCGGCCGTCATCGCCCAGGTCCGCACCGCCTACCTGGGACCCGTCCGCCGCGCCGGAACCGGCACCTACCCCGAACCCGAAGACCGCTTCACCGACACCCTGCGCCGCTCGCCGTTCTCCCGCGTGGAGCTCACGTCCCTGGACCAGCACGTGACGCGCGACCTCGACCAGCTCGTCGGACTCCAGCTGTCCAACTCTTACTCCACCCCCGCCCTCCTCGGGGACCGTCTGGACGCGTTCACCCGCGACCTGCGCCGTGCGCTCCTCGACCACGACCCCTCGGGCCTCTACCACGAGGAGATCCGCACCGAAGTCCTCATCGCCACCCGCCCCGACCGAAGGAGCACCACCCCGTGACGACCTTCGCCTCCGCCGCACACCACTACGCCGCCTTCCGCCCCCGCTACCCCGAGGAGTTGTTCACGCTCCTCACCGAACGCTTTCAGCTCGACGGGACCCAGACGGTTCTCGACCTCGGCTGCGGACCGGGCACCATCACCGTCCCCCTCGCCTCACGCGCCGGCCACGTCTACGCGGTCGACATCGAACCGGCCATGATCAGCGAAGGACGCAAGGCCGCCGCCTCACACGGCACCGGCAACATCACCTGGGCGTGCGGCGACGCCGCCGACCTCACCGGCATGGGCCTGCCCCCGCTCCACCTGTGCACGATGGGCAAGTCCTTCCAGTGGATGAACCAGCCTCAGGTCCTGGCCGACCTCGACACGCTCATCCGCCCCGGAGGGGGGATCGCCCTCGTCTCCACCGGTCCCAGGAGTAGCACGGTCAGGCCGGCGTGGCTCGACATCATCGAGAGCGTCTGCACCGGCGTCATCGGACCCGGCTATCGGCAGGAGCACGGACCCGTCGCCCACCCCGCCGAAGGACGGGACGACGCATTGCGCCGGTCCGCGTTCCCCCGCATCGAGACCGCCCGCTGGGACCAGACCTTCACCCGCACCCTGGACGAGCTCGTCGGCCTGCAGTACTCCTTCTCCTACTCCAGCCCCGCCGTCCTCGGCCACAAGCAGGCCGCCTTCGAAGAACTCCTGCGCCGTGACCTCACCGCGTTCAGCCCGACCGGCATCTTCGAGAACACCGTCCCCATCGAAGCCGTCATCGCCACCAGGCCGTAGCCGTCCGTCCGCTTGATGAACCGCCGCTCGCCGCCCCTTGCGAGGCACACGACTCGGCAGGCCGGCCTGCGGCGGGGAGCGGCCGGTGTGCCACGCTGGAGGTGCCCGGTGGGGTCGCGCCCGTGAAGCCGACGCCGCTCCGCCGGGCACTGGCCCCCCGATCAGCGCAGGAAGGCCCCTCTGTGGACGGCACCGGTCTCGAGGGCAAGGACGTCGAGTACGAGGTCGTGCTCCGCTTCCGTCCGGGCGGGCCGGCCATCTTCGGCGTGTGGTCCAGGCCCGAGACGGCCGACGAGAAGTTCCTGGAGTGGCTCGGGGCGCATGGACAGCCCGGCGCCGTCCTCACCCTCACCGCCATCGTCGACGGCGTGGTGCACCCGGTAAAGCACTGGACCGCCGAGGGTGGGGTCCAGGCCGGAACGGCCAGCTCCGTGTAGATCCCGCCAGGACGGGACCTACACGGAGATGACGGCGGTCGCCGGCCTCTAACAGGCGCTGCAGTCGAAGCGGCCAGGCCGCTCCTGGGCCACGGCGATGGGCCGTCTGTCACGGACGTGTCCGATGTCCTGACCGCACAGGGGGCAACCGGCGCGTTCCTGCACGACGCGGGTCAGCCGGACCCGGCTCACCTGACCGCAGCGGGAGCAGCGCGCCGACCAGGGGGCGCCGGGGGACCGGGGCGGCCGTTCGACCGGGTCGAGACCGGCCGCCCGCAAAACGGCTTCGGCCCGGCTGCGCCCCGCCCACCCACTCCACTGCTCCCGAGCCTCCTTCGCGGCCCTCTTCTTGGCCACCGCCTCCTCGTGCTCCTTGGCCTTGACCCTGTGGTAGGCCGCGATCCAGTCCCGGAACTGACGCTCGGGAACGTGACACGCGTGCAGGTAGGAGCAGAGCTGCCGGATGCTGCTGGGAAGCTGGCGACGGTTGTAGATCCGGTTCGCCGCGCTCCGGGAGAGGGGCGCGAAACGGTCCTTGTTCCGCCGGAAGGCGGCCTCGGCCCGCTCCTCCATGGCCGCCATGGACGGCGGCTGGTCGCTGCTCTCCTCGCGTACCCGACGCAGCGCGTCGCTGAAGTCGTGACGGTGCTGCACCAGGTGCACCGCCGGCGCGGGGGTGAGCGTACGCCGCTGCCGTCCCGCCGGACGCGACGCCTCCACCCACATCTGCTCCGCCTGGTCGGAGTTCAGGCCGAGGCGGCGGACGTAGCTGTCCACCACGTACTTCTCCGGGGCGCGCCTGCCGGCCTCCGCCCGCTGCACGGTGGAGGAGGAGACGTCCATCACCTCTCCGGCCTGCTCCTGAGTCAGGCCCTTGGCCTGGCGGGCGGCCCGCAGCGCCTGGGCGAGCTGGCCCAGGGCGCTGTCAGGCCGCGGCATCGGCTTCAGGCGCCGAGCCCGATACGGCTTGTCCTCCATGGGTCAGACCTGCGGGGGCGCCTGGAGGACGGCCACGGCGGAGCGGACGAGCCGGGTAAGCGCCCCGCTCGTGGCCAGCCGGACCGTCACCGCCCCGGCCGCGCCCGCCCCGGCCGCGAACAGCACGGCGTCGAGGGGCGGCGTGCCGGTGCGCGCCAGGACGAGCGCGATGACGGCCACGACCACGATGACGACCGCGTCGGGGAAGAGCAGGTGCCGCGTGTGGCGGCGCGTGATGATCCTCATGGGGGTACACCCTTCGTAGATGGGTCCGGCCGTACAGGGAAGCGGCCGAACCGGTGTGCCGCGGAGCCGGATCGGCTCCGCGGCTGTACCGCACTGCATCCCGCGGGGCGTGCCCTGCCCTTGTCGCGGTGACAGAGATCGTGCCACTCCGTGACGGGGTGTTACGACGAATGGGTGCACTTCCTTCACGTCCATCTCACCCGGGAAACCTGGATTCTCCAGAAATTCCTGTAGCCGTATCGGGTCGAACCGTGGCTAAAAGATCATGCTCCGGGTGCACCTCACCCTTGTGACCAGCACATCTGCTCTACCGTCCACACGTTCGGATTGATGGTGGCGGCCTTCATCGTTAGACGATCGTGTAAACACCCATCCGTAAACCAGTTTGGGTTGCCCAGGTCCCGCCGCCGCTGCGAGGATCCGACCACGCCCCTGTACCGCATGGCATAGCTCAGGGACAACGTGGCCCCGGAGTGCCCCCGGACCACGACATCGAGCCGGCGGCCTCCATGGCCGCCGGCTCGACGCGCGTCAGCCCCCCGGACGGCCGGGCCCGCCTGCGAGCTCGATCCTCCCGTACCCCCGCTATGGCGACCGGCGTTGAGAAGGGCATGGACCACGACAACGCCGCCGCACCGGTGGCCGGCACCTACCCGGACGAGACCCGCCTCGCCCTGCTCACGCACGCCGAGGCCCGCGAGACGATCGAGTACCTCCAGCTCCTGGAGCGGCTCGCCCCGGACAGGCGCGGCCAGGCGGCTGGGCAACTCGCCGCCAACCTCGCCCGCCGCCTGCCCGCCCCGTAGCCGTCGCGCCACGGCGGACACCGATGTCGGATCAGCCAGGACGCGCGGCTGCACGTCGGACCGACAGACGAACTCCTCGACCGGGCGGCGGTAGTCGAACTGCAGGCGGCGCTGAGCGCGTGGCTGCACTTCACGAAGGACACCGGACATCCCGCCCCGCAAGGCGACGGCCCCACCTCACCCCGCCGCCGCCCCGAGCCCGGGACGGCGGCCGGTTGACGGACACGTCCGTACGCAAGACCCGCGAAGAGACAGCCGGGCCACAAGAGCCGTCACTACCGTGGCTGACCTGCTGACCCTGGTCTTGGACGTCCTCGAGGAGCTGACCGTCCGCACCTCGTAGTTCTGGCGCAGCACGTGGCGGACCAGGCCGGCTACTTCCTCATCCCCACAGCATCGTCCCTGCCGCGGCCGTCGCACTCGCGCCCGTGGCTCGGGGGATGTAGGCAAACGTCCCCTTCCAGACCACGGTCAGGTCGTCAGGAAGTTCGACGCCAGCGATCCCGCGCACGACCTGCCGCAGGAAGTGCCAGTCCTGTGCCAGGTCGGCCAGCACCGGCAAGCCCGGCACGGTTTCGGCATCCCGCCGTGCCAGCTGCTCGCGTACCCTCCTCTCGGCGAACTGCGCAGTCGCCAAGACGCCGGGCGCCTTGGGATCAAGGCGGGGGAAGAGCCAGCCCAACAGCCTCTCAACCTCCTCGATGGTCAGCTCCTCGACACCGCGCACCACCGCATCCGGCCCTGCCGCTCTCACAGCCACACCCGCTCCCCTCGTTGCTGATCGGGATCTTGGCACGTCAGGGGGGCCAAGGCGACTGTGCGGTTCAGCGGATGCCCTGAAATCCGGGTCCGAGACCGCGCCGCCTGGGCCGAGGACTGCGGGCAGGGCGCGGGTCCGACACCCGCTCTGCCCCGGCCGGCGCCGGATCGGGCTCGACGGGCAGGCCGAAGCGGCGGCGGGCCGTGGACGTCGCGGCAGTCACCGCGGCCAGCACCTCGGCCACCTCCGGGTCGACCTGGGCGAGCGCGGCGGCCAAGGTGTCGATCGCGACCAGGGCGTCATCGACGGCCGCCAAGCTCCAGCCGGACCCGGCTGCGGCGTCCGCGAGCTCGCACGCCGCCTCCGCCACCTGATCCGCCTGCTCCTCGATGCCGGGCCCTGCCCGGTCCACCAGCCCCATGCCGTCCCCAACGCCGCGCGCGGCCGCGGGGACACTGCCAGGAACCCCGGTGCTCATC
Organism: Streptomyces sp. NBC_01255; assembly: GCF_036226445.1. Taxonomy (NCBI): domain Bacteria; kingdom Bacillati; phylum Actinomycetota; class Actinomycetes; order Kitasatosporales; family Streptomycetaceae; genus Streptomyces; species Streptomyces sp. NBC_01255. The sequence goes on along the minus strand of NZ_CP108475.1, from coordinate 99,582 downwards.
GCTCGCCCCGGCCTGCGAGGCCGACATGGTCTCCGACCGCGCCCAGCCGACGTATCGATCGGTCTCGGGCTGCTGAGATGTCTGTTCCTGGTCAGTCAGCCATGGGTGCGGGCAGGTGTGGGTGGCCGAACTCTGCGTCGGTGAGCCACCCGAGTCGGGGGGCCGGGAGCTGCAGCGCGGGGGTGGGCGCTTCGCAGAGCGGGCCAGTGTCGTTGCCGGGCGAGACCCATACACCGTTCCATCGCGGGTGTCGGTCGGTGATGGGATCGCCGCAACCGGCGCAGAGGATGACCGGTACCCCGTGGTCGCGCAGCAGCCGTGCGAGCTGGAGGGGCTGGAGCTCGGGCACGTCGTCCGAGTCCCCGAGGAAGCCGGACATCATGGTGGAGCTGTTCCAGGTGGCCGTGTCGACGGTGTCGTCCCAGGTGGTGTTCGGGCCGACGCTGTGGAAGGTGCGCCATCCGAACACCGGGGTGCCCGGGCCATGGGGTTCAGGCGCTTCCTGGAAGGACTCGAGTACGGCAGCGGTGTAGCCGGGCTGGAAATTGCGGACATCCGATTCCGTAATCGGGCGGATCACGGTGTGCAGGACATCGAGAGCGACGAGCACTCCGGCGTGCAGTTCGTCCCGGCCGTGTTCGCCGGCCTGGTGCGCGGCGCACAGCACCATCTGTTCCAGGGCGCCGTCGAGGAAAACGGCCTGCTCAATGAGAGCTTCGCTGTTGTCGGTCAGGACGACGCGGTGGCGCATCTTGGCGCCTTCGACGCTGCCGATCCACTCCACCTCTTCGCCAGCCTGAACGGTTTTCACCGCGTCAGCAGGAGTGGGAAACCGGTCCTTAAGGGATGCGAGCGGGTTGAACTCCTCCTCCGGGGCATCGTCCCAATCCGCCAGTTCTGTGTATTGGGTCGGGGCTGTACGAACTACGGCAGGCTTGTGGGGCGCCTTGCGGTCCTTCTTGCGCTTCTTCGGCATCCTCGTCGCTCTCCTCACCTTTTCGTGGCTCGATGATCCTTGCAGTGGCCAGGTGGCACCTGTACCTCGATCAACTGAAAGGCCTATGTGATCTGCCGGTTGATCGTCCTGCCGCAGTGCTGTCACCCGGCCTGGCGCAGGGCGGGAGCCACGGTCGAGACACCGTCCCTCCCGGCCGCTCGGCGCCGGCCACAGGATCGCGGCGATGCGTACGGCCTCGTCGGCCCAACGCTGCTTAGCCCGGACATCCTCAAGCAACGTCCTTCCGTGCCGTACTCCGGCAGGTGGTTACCGGTCGGGGTGGAAAGCATGGACGCCTGTTCCCTCATACAGCTCGGGGGTGAGGGTGAGGAGGCAGCGGCCGGTGGGGAAGTCGGCGCTTGGACGGGCGGCGTGGATGGCGTGGATGGCGGCCCAGGAGTATCCGGCGTATTGAATCCCAGTGGTGGTGAGCGCGACGGCGGTGTCGAAGGCTTCGATCTGGATGAACCGGCGGCTGTTGATGGAGGCGAGCAGGCCCGGGTGGCAGGCGTCCGCGGCAGTCAGGCAGAGCGCGGGGACGTACAGGGCGCCGAAGCCTTTGCTTGCTTCGTCGTAGAGCTGCTCCATGGCCTTGTGGAACGGGTTGTGGGGATCGTGCAGCGCGGTGGCGGTCGTGTGGTCCAGGACAACGGCGATCGGTGCCGTCGCGCGGGATCCGGGTGTGGCCGGGGCGGGGTGTACCGGGGCGGTCATGGTTCCTCCAAGGGAGAAGCTGGTTGGCTGAGCTGGACGGGGCGCACCAGGGCCGGTTTGTGGCGTGGCATGACCTGGGCGGGGGGCGTGCGAGCGTCCCGCCGTTGTGGCGGGGCGTTCGCACGCACGCCGGTGTGACGGGACCGGCCGGCACCGGGGGCGGCGGGTTCAGGCGGGTGGCTGTCGCAGCGCCAGGAGGGCTGCGATGACCTGGCCGATCGGTTCGCCGTCACGCAGCCGTCGACGGGCGGGCGTGCCGTCGACCGGTACGTCCAGGTCGTCGGTGCCCAAGTTGTGCAGGCGCAGTTGAAGGGCGACGTCGGGCCGGTATGCGCCGATCGTGTCCATCCAGCGGCGCACCCCCTCGGCGGAGGGGTCGACTTGCAGCCACCGGCCGGCCAGCTCGGCGGCTTCCTGGCGCGGGCAGCCGGCTTCGAGGAGGTGGTCCATCACCACACGCAGGGCCGAACGACGGGGCGGGCAGGGGCCGGAGCGCCGCTCGGAACGGGGCCTGCGGGTCATGTCGCCGAGGTCGAGGCCTTCGGCTCGGGCGATGTCGGCCGCGCTTCGGGGGCGCTGGATGCGCCGCGGCATGTTGGCTGGGGTGGGGCGCTGCCCGGTGCGGGGCGGCTCGGCGGCACCGGTCAGGTAGCGGTAGACGGCCATGATGCTGGGGTCGTCGAACGTCGGGTTCATGGAGGTGGCCTCCTTGGAGTGCCCGGATCCGGGCATGCGAAAGGCCCCGTCCGAGATTCGGAGCGGGGCCTGGGGAAGAGAGAGGTGTCCTTGCCCCTTGGGCAGGGCAACAAAAAAGGCGGAGGTCGAGGTGACCTTCCGCCTGTCATGGACAACGCCCTGGATGAGGGCATACGCGATCTGCTGGCATCAGTGTTGCGCTAGCTCCGCAGAGGATCAACCTCCTTTTGTGTCGTGGTGCCGGACACGACGAAGGCCACCGTCCCCGGACGATGGCCTTTACTCCGGCGCAAGGCCTTCGTCGTGACGGGCCGCGCTGCTGTGCCCGATGCCGGTCCAGCGCACCGCGCGGCCGCGAGGCGTCCCGGAGCGCCGCTGTCCGTGAAATGACGAAGGGCCACCGTCGTTGGACGATGGCCCGCATCTCTGGCGCCGGCCGTTTCCGGGCACGCCGGGGCCGCCCTCAGTGTGACACGGAAAACGCCCTGGGGAAAGAGGCTGGCGAAGCCGTATGACCGGCAGTCGGCGGCTCGCCGAGCCGCATATGACAAAGGGTCACCACCCGGATGGGCAGCGACCCTGTGAAGATACGAGTCACGCAAAGCGCAGCTTAGCGAAAAGCCGCGTCAGCCCGCCAGAGCGTCCTCGAAGCCAGGCGGAAGGTCGTCGCGGTGCGGCCTCCATCCCTGCACTGCGGCCCCGTTGTGCCAAGGGCAGGGAGGCAGATCCTGACGGAACACGCATGAACGGCTTCGACGTACCTCTTTCCGGTCGGACTGAGGTCTCAGAAGCGCGGCTCTTGCTGCTCGGTGCGTTCCTTGGCGCGCCTGGAACGCGAGGAGTGCGGTCTGCCAGGTGTGAGGCACCAGGCCCCGGCTTTCTGGTCGCAGTCGGGGCAGGCCACGTCGTACACCTGCCACACGGTCCGGGCCACCTCGTGCTTTTTCTGCTGCTCCTGGAGCTCGCGGATGGTGGACCGCAGCCGATCGGCATGCGGCACCTTCCGTGCCTGACCGGTACGTCGCCCTTCGTCGATGACGCACTGCTGGCCGGGGTCCACTCCGCAGTGCGGGCACGGCCTGGTGTTCCAGTACGCCTGGCCGACCTGCTGGTGGAGCGGTGCGGTCTCCTGCGGCTTGAGCGGCCTGAGTGGTGTGGAGGGTTGGGGCGGGAAAGGCATGTATCGCAGGCGTTGGCTCCACAGCTCGAGCTGAGCCTGCCGGTGCTCCCCGAGTTTGCCGATCCCGGTGGCTGCCTGGAACAGCTGCTGGACTTTGGCCTTCAGGCGCCATGGGTCCTCGTTCGCAGGCAGGCGACTGATGTCCTCAAGGAGGGTGTCCAGGCGTGCGAGCGCGGCCGATACCACGGCGGCCAGGTAGTCAGCGGCCGCGCGGACCGTGTGCTCCTCCTCCTCGGACCGGCCGTCCCGGGTGACCGTCTTCACTTCCGCCAGGAGCGCTTTGACCCTGCCGGTCTTCTGATCGGCCATGGCCTGGTTCAAGCGGGCAAACAGTTCCTGGCGGGCCTCTGTCTCCTTCTTCACCCAGAGCAGGGCGTTGCGGCGGGCGGCGTCCAGTTGGCGCTGGAGCTGTGGGCTCACCCCGGCCAGCTCGGTGATCTCGCGGCACACTTCTTGCGCCAGATCGGTGGACTCGGTCCGACGGGCGTAGAGCAGCCGGCGCATCAGCTCGTGCGCCTGAACGTCCTGCTCCGGTTCCTCCTGCTTCTTGCCCGGAGTCCACACGGTCGAGGAAGGCGTGTTACGGGCCTGGACGATCCGCTCGACCGCCGGGGTGGACAGGCCCCGGTCGGTGATCTCGCATTCGTCCAGGGCGAACCACTCGGTGGGCCGGGCGAACGCCTCGGTGCCGATCCGCACCCGGCGGGTGGTGCCTTCGCTGTCCAGACGGATGCGGTGCACGTACCAGCGGTCGATCAGGGTGTCGGAGTCCACCGGAACAGACACCCCGAGCACCGGCTCGTGCTCCGCGTCCCAGTCCGGCGCCACCTCTTGGTCCAGGTGCACGCGCAGCCTCTTGTGCGGGAGCTGGATGTCGACGACCGACCCGATCGGCACCCCATCCGGCTGGACGAAGTCGAAGCCGGCCTGCGTCCCGCGCCCGCGCAGCCAGGCATCGGCTGCGGCCTTCACGTACAGGTGGTCGGCGCTCGCCACGCCGCGGGCACGGCGTCCGCACAGGTGAGGGTGCCCGTCAGGGTTCGGGAAGTGAGAGAAGTGGCAGACGCGGTCGGTGTAGAGCTTGGTGGTCAGCTGCAGGCCGCAGCCTCCGAGCAGCAGCCCGCACCAGTACGTGTCGTGCTCGTGCTGCCGGCGGAAGGCGTCCAGCTCGATCGCCTCCAGCGGCAGCATCAGCGGCTCCTCCGAGTCCGCGCTGCCCAGAACCGCCGTCTGAATCTGCCGCCTGTCACCTCGCACGAACCCCCACCTTTCGTCCCAACTCAGCGTGCCACCACACACGGCGGCTCCGCAGCCGATCCCGCGTCCGTCTCGCCCGACGCGATTACCAGAGCACTCATCCGGTTCGGCGGAGGGCGCGAGCGGCGGTCTGGCGCTGCTGGGCGCGGACATCTTCGAGCGGTATCGGCACCTCGTCCTCCTGGCCGTCCTCGATGTCGGGGGAGACGATGCCAGGCGAGGTTGTGGCGGCCCCCACCCGCGACACGAACCTCTACCCGTCGCCGATCCCTGGTCCGGACGCGGCCGTGGGCGCGGAGGGGGAGCTGGAGAAGGCGCTCGATGCGCTGGTGGGCGCAGGCTATTCGTCCCAGTCGTCGTCTGGTTCGGATTCCCGGACGAACCACAGGTCGAGGGTGTACTGCTCAGTCGTGGGGCACTGGCTCCACGCTGCTCCGATCTGTTCCGCGTCCCATTGTTCCTCGGCACCGCGCTGGGTGCACGCGTTGTAGTAGGCGGCTGTGGCTTCTCGCCCGCTCCATGCCGCGTGGCCGTCGTAGACGCCGGGTCGAGGCAAGACCATCTCGCCCGCCGGCCCGAAGGTGACCTGGTTGATGACGAGCTGGCCCGTCTCTGATTGCAGAGAGACAGGGACCGTGCCCTCGGCGTCTTCCGGGGGGTTCTGGGGGGTGTCCCAGACCCTGATGATGACCTTTACCGCGATGTCGGGCTGGCGGGTCTGCAGGTAGAGGTGATAGCCGTCTCCGGCGACTACCTGGGTCCTTGACCGGTAGTACGCCTCGTCGCTGCCGACGTAGGCGTCCGAGTCGTACACCTCCACGAGCCCACGATCCGGCCGGGCGCTGGTGATGTACTCGGTGATGAGAGACACGAGGGCTCCGTCACTGATCAGGGGTAAGGCGCGTCTCCATCAAAGACGCGGTTCACGGTGAGCGTGCCGTATACGCGGCGGCCTCAAGGCCAATGTGTCTAGGACGGTCTGCTTTGGCCCCGCTGTGACGGGGTGAGTTCTAGAGCTCGTCGCAACGCAAGACCCCGAAGGTGTTGCAATGACGAGGAAGCGTCGACGAGATCTAGAACTTACCCCGTTCGCCTGGGGCCAACGGAAGCCGTTCAAGACACGCGGACGACCATGGCGCGGCGGTGGGCCGCTATGGCGGCTGCGAAAGCGGTGACGGCTTCGAGCTCGCGGTCGGGTGTAACCGCCGGTTGCTGGAATCCGCCGTCCTAGACACCCTGGCCCGCCGCGTCGGACAGCAGCTCTACGGGGCGGAGCGCGAGTCGTCACGGTCCGCCATGCCGCTCGACGTTGGTCCGGGCGGGTGACAGCAGCCAGACCGCAGGGTCGGGTCGGCCAGCTCGCGCGTTGATCCTCTGTGAGTACACAGAGCGAGGCGCCCGAGTGCGCATGTGCTTCCCCGAACCTCGTGGTCGAGGTAGCCGGCCACCTGTACGCCGCGGTCCCGCTGGAACCGGGAGCCCTGCCGTCGTGCGGATGCTGCAACAACCCCTATACCGGGCCGTGGAAGATGGGCCGGGCCGTCCAGTGGCGCAACCCGGACCTGTGCGGACATCCGAAGAAGACCGGATCGCCCTGCGGCTGGGTCGTGGCCGAGTCGCCCTGCCCGTTCCACGTGACGCCGCAGGAGAAGGAAGCCGAGCAGACCCGCAAGGAACAGGCGGCGGAGAAACTGCGAACCGAGATCGCCCAGGACCGAGCAGAGCGGCGAGACGCGCTGATCGACATCCTGTCGGTGACCTGCCCCCACTGCGGGGCCCCTGCGGCGGTGCTGTGCAAGACCCCGAAGGGCCAGTCCCAGCGGGGGCTACACAAGGCGCGCCGGCAACTGGCCGACTGGAACTGGCCGAAGGAGTTCCTGCTCCAGTCGTATGCGTACGGCCGCCCGAAAGAAGTGCCACCGCCGCTCGACGGCGACCTCCGCGCCATCCTCGACGATCCGCTGACGGACCGTACAGCCGAGATGAACGACGAATTCCAGAAGAAGAAGCAGGCGGAAGCCGAAAGGAAGCTGCAGGCACTCCAGCGCGACGTCTGGCTGGCCGCCGCCCACCGTGACGAGGCTCTTGCAGCGGTGCCATGCCCGCACTGCTCGGCCGCCCCGGGATCGCCCTGTACAGGCAGCGGCCGCAAGCACAGCAGGACACACCCTCAGCGCGTGGACGCCGCCATGGCCGCAGATGAATCCCTTTGAGCCGCGGCGGCATTCCAATGGTGTGCCTCCCGGCCGCCGCCTTGATCCGGATCCACGATGCGACCCGGTTCACCCGCGAGGTGGGTGCTGTCGCCCGATCGTGATCCCAGGGGCGCTGACGACAGCAACGCACTGCGTGCTGATGCCTCGCGGATCAGGTCAGCGCGCTTCCCACAGGTGTGGCCTCTCCGGAGGAGTCGACATCGGCTGCCGTTCGCGCAGCGCTGGACGGATGGCAGTCGGGGCATCGCGCCATGCGGGACGTGTCCTCGCCGGGGAGGGTGATCTGCACCCACCTGAGCCCGAGGTCCGGACCGTCGCATCGGCCGCACCAGTCCGGCAGTGGGGCAAGACGGGCTGTGGGTACCTGCGTCGGTTCCGGAAGAATCTGGCCACGGGCGCGAGCTGCCTTCATGAACCCGGACGCCAGCAGACAGTGGCTGTCGGCTGCCCGGTATCGGCCGCAGGACAGGAGTGCGCGAGCTTGGTGGAGGAGTTCCTCCGCTGCGGTCAGATGGTCGTAGGGGGAAGGCACTGTTCACCTCTCGTCAGGAAGTACAGGCGGACCAGGCCGTTGCCGCCGGTGAGGAAGGCGCCGTTCACGGTCACGGATCTGCGGTGGTGGGACCGCTGGTGCCACCCGTTTCTCATGGGCGACGCAGAAGAGACAGCGCGGGCCGCCGTGGGCCGTCGGGTCGATGGGGGCTCCGGGATGCTGAGGACACCGTGAGTACGAGCGTGGCCGGGACAGTTCACGGGCAATGATGAACGCGCCGTGCACAAGGTCGGCCGCGAACGAGAACTCCTCCCACTCCGACCGGAAGTGCAGGTCGAAGCTGATGTCGTTGATCAGCCGCATCCGCTCAAGCAGCATTTCGTGGGTGTACGGCGGCGGCGGGATCTCGTACACACCAGGCGACCTTGGCGCGCCGCGACGGGCTCGGGGATCGCCAACGCGCCGGTTGCTGTTGCAGAACAGGCAATGCCCCCATCCCTCGGGCGGCTCAGGGTCGACCGGACCGTTCGGATGGGAGTCGCAGTCCGTGGAGTTCCGGGTCGGAGCAAGGTTGCGGACGGTGAGGAACACCTTGTAGAGCGAGTCGGCGATCTCGTCGTACTCCGTCGGATCCCCTTGCCCAGGGATCGCACGGATCCGGTCGTCCACACTCGGGAGACTGGAGCGTAGCTCCGCGAGGAAGAACGGACGCTTGGTCGGCACGCGGTAGGTGGAGTGCTGCGGAAAGTCCACAGCCGACACGTCACCGTAAGTGGTTGATCGCGCGCCAGTAGATCAAAGGGACATCACTCGAATGCCTCGGGCATTCGCTCTTCTGTGTAGCGGTTCGCGTCCACCGACCGCATGACGGAGCGAGGCCCCACAAACCGGGCGCACGGGCCGGTCGGCACCTGTACCTGTGGCACCGGCCGGGGACAGGGGTCGGCCTGCGTCCCCCCCCGTTCCGGATTTCTGGAACGGGGCGACGGGTGGTCAGTCGAACAGGCGGGCCGCGAGGGTGACGAAACGTTCGGCGTCGCGGGTGGTGCGGACGGTGCGGCGCTGGATGAGGCCGGCGACGACGGCGCCGCGCAGGATGCCGATGACGGCGATCACGGTGGCGACCATGGGTCCCCCTCGCGCGCGGATGGTCAGTCCGGATGAAGTTGAAGCCCCGTACAGCGCCCGGATCGTGAGTGCAAGCGGGGCGCGAGAACGGATCAAGCGAAAGCCCATAGATTGCGATGATTGAGTAAGAGAACTCCTTCTTCGTGTGCTTCGCGGACTACATCGGCTTCGTTCTCGGCGAGTTCGAGAGGGTTGCTTAGAAGTTCCTCGACTTCGCGTGCCTGATTTGCGGTGAGTTTGCCGGCTTGGCCGGCCGCCTCCGCGATGAAGCGGAGGGTCGTATCGATCATCTGACCGATCTGCCGGGCTGTGCAGGCGGTGGGCCCTGCGAATGGGTTGTCCATCATGAAGGAGTCGCGCCGGATGGCCTGCTCCAGCTTGAACTCGGCAACGTTGAGAGGTCCTTGGTACTCGTCGAGCAGCCACTGAGCGCCTTCTTCGCTGAACTCCTCCACTAGCCGGTCGTTGTTGCAGAGCCGCTGATAGTCGGCGTGCCTCCTCGTCAGCGTGTCCGGGCTCGTCGTACGTGGAGGCTTCCTTCTGGCTGGCCGGCGCTTCTTCGGCATCAGTCTTTTCCCATCCGGTAGAAGGTGCTCAGGTCTATAACGCACACGCGGACGGGTTGTAGCAGGCTTCACCCGACTTGGCGCAGTACAGGAACGTCGGGCGTACCGGTCTGCCCGGCACGTTCGGCGCGAGCGCGGCGGATCGCGGCCGCGCGCACGGCTTCGGCAGCCTGGCGCTGCTGGGCACGGACGTCCTCGAGCGACGTCGGCACCTCGTCCTCCTGGTCCTGCTCGATGTCGGGGAAGACGGTGGCCGCGAGCTCGCGGCGGACTTCCTCCTGCCGTACGACGGCGGCGGCCAGGGCCGGGTCCTCCTGCCGGGGCGAGACGACCGCGCGATGGGCGGCGAGCGCGCGATGGTAGCCGGCCGACGCGCTCTCCCTCGTCTTCACCGGCCCAGCCGGAACGACTGGCCGCGGTGCCGGGTCGGCGGCGGCCGCCGGGGACGTCGCCGTGGTGACGGTGCGGGAGGCAGGCGCCAGGACATGCACGGCCCGGACATTCGCGTTGGGCACCGCGCTGTTCGCGGCCTCGATGAGCCTCGGGGCGATCCAGCGGACCTTCGTGCCGTACGCGGGGGCGTCGGGTACAACGTCCAGACGGCCGGACTCCTCGTCGAACGCCGTGGCCCGGACATGCCCGGCGAGTTCCGGCGCGGCCGCGGCGAGGATGGTCTCCCACTGGGCCAGGACGCTGCCGCCAGCGGCCGGGGCGACCAGGCCGCGCTCGGTCATCATCATCCCGATCGCCGTGCCGAACGCGAGCGGCGCGCGACCGTCGCGGACAACGATGGTGGTCCGCCGCTTCGGCTTCTGCCGGGCCTCGGTCTTCTTCGCCTTCGCCGCCTCGCGGGCGGCGAGGAGAGCCTGGCGGGCAAGGTCGACACCGCTCGTCTTCGGTGCGGAGCTCACGCGATCACCTCCAGGGTCTCGCCGTCCAGCGAGTGGGCGGCGAGCTCGGGCAGACGCCGTGACCACGGCGCGGGCCTCACCGGCTCGGGAAGGGCCTGGGTGCGCAGCTTCTCCAGCCGCACGGCGAGCAGGTACTCGGCAGTGCGGACCTGGGCCTGCGCGGCGGCTTCGGTCGCGGCACGCAGGGCGTCGTCGCTGTCGGGCAAAGCCTGGAACCAGGGCTTGGCGCGCTCGGTGGCGTACGCCTTGCGGGCCTCGGCCTGGGCCTCCTCGCTGCGGCCGAGCAACACCAGCGCCTGGTGCTGGTACTCCGCGACCGCGCTCTCGGCAGTCAGGAACGCGTTGTGCGCGGCGGTGTCTTCGACAACATCCGGGCCGGCCGCCTCCAGGTCGGCCAGGTCTGTGATCTGCTGGAAATGCTCCCACTCGGCGGCGATGTCGGCCTCGATGGCCGTTCGGACCTCGGCGGCGACGGCCGCGACGGCGGCCGGGTCGGTCAGGTCGGCCGACCATGTGGCGGCGAGGAAACCGGCCTCGGCGATCAGGGCATCGGTCTGCCGCCGGTGGTCGCACGCCTCGCACAGCCCGGTCGACCGCGCCCGGCCGCAGTCCGCGCACGCCACGACCTGCCGGGCCGCCGCCTCGGCCGCCGCCCGCTCCTGCTCGATGGCGGCCTGCGCATCGGCCTGGGCACGGGCCGCCGCTCGCCGCTCCTGCCGCTCCCGGGCCTCGGCCTGCCGGTCCACGAGGTCGGCGGCCTCAACCTCGGTGTGACGGCGCATCCGGGCCTCGATCTCCCGGTAGCGGGCGTCCGTCTCCAGGCCGGGCAGCTCCTGGTCGACCTTGGCGGCGATCCGGACCCGCCATGCCCGGCGCACGTGCAGCACGTTGTCGCAGTTGTCGCAGTCGGCGCCGGTGTCGAGCCGGACGCCGTCGTCGCACCGCCGGTCCGTGCACGACGGCCGGCGCACCAGCCCGCGGCGAGTGATCCACCCGAGCGGGCGGGTGATCAGGGCCTCCCCACCGGTCTCCTCGAGCCGGGACTTAAGCCGGGCGGCCAGCACCGAGGGGGCCTGCGCCGGCCACTCCAGCACGTGCCGCAGCTGCGCCAGCTCGAGCTTCGCGGCCTCCACGACGCGGTCCTGCTGCCAGCGGTTCAGCCCCTGCCACAGCCACGCCACCGGCGTCAGAGCCACCCGCAGGCCAAGATCGGCCGGGAGCTCCGACCTGCCCCGCTGCTGCGCCTTTCGACCACCCACGACCGTCAGCCGAGCACCGGCACCAGCAGCGACAGCGCCCGCCTGCTCCTGCTCGTCGACCGGTGACTTCTTCGGCTGTTCACCGCGAAGCGGGCCAACCCCGGGCACCGAGCTCCCGGACCCGGCAACGCCGGTCTCACCGTCGACGGCCTGGTCCTCGCGCACGCACGCACGCTCCGGCCGACGGCCTTGACCCCCACGGCCTTCGCCGGAAAAACCACAATCAAGCTGCGGAGGAACTACGGAAGTAACCACAGAAGCGTGGTCTGCGTGGAGCTCTGCACCATCGGGACGCTCCTGATCCACAGCATCTCCGGCACTCTCAGCACCGCCGATCCCAGACATACCAAGGGCACCAGCGGCATCGGCCGGAGCATGATCTCCGACTGCACCATCGGGACGCGCCGAAAACACGGGACCGGCGCTCTGGACAGCCTCCACAGAGGCCAGCGTGCGGCCGTACGCGCGGCCGACCGGCAGCACCATTACCCGGGCCCGGCCGTTCATCCGCGTCGACGTCGCCTTGCGCTGCCGCGCCACGACACCGGCCTCCGTCAGCCGCGCCAGGACCTTCCGGGCCCCCGAGGGCGAGCAGCCCAGCAGCCGGGCCAGCGTCGCCGCCCCGCGCCCCTCCTTCGCCTTCACCGAGCCGCCGCACAGCTGCAGCCAGCCCGACGCCCTCGTGTTCAGCACCATCAGCAGCAGCCCGAGCCGGTCGGTCGCCGCACCCTTGCCCCTGCGGCCGGCCAGCAGCCCCGGCGGCGTCGGCTCCTTGTCCTCCGGCGTCCAGCCGTGCCCGAACAGCGCCTCACACAGGCGCAGCAGCGTCGCCAGCTCCGCCTTCGACAGCGCCAACGGGTGCCCCGCTCCCCCGCCGTGGCGGGCGTTCCACAGCGGCATGACCAGGCAGTCCAGCCCGGTCGGATGCCCCTGCGCGTCCCGCACCACCTGCGTGTGCAGCGCGTCCGAGCCACGCAGCACCGGCAGCACCTTGTGGTGGACCGTGGACTCCTTCATGCCCAGCCACCGACCGAGCTCCGAGCCCCAGATCGAGGTCTGGTTGTCTTTCTTCTCGCCCTTCGGCGCCCGCGACTTCGCGTACAGCACCACCGCGGCCAGCTTCGGCGCGTCCTTCAGCCCGGCGATCGACGGGTCCGCCAGCAGCGCCTGGACCGCGTCGCGCAGCCGCAGCCGCATCGTCCGACCGAGGCGCAGCGGGTCGTCCAGGCCACCGTCGCCCGGCTGCCCGGAGGCTGGCACCGACCGCAGCGCGTTCCGCTGCGCGGGAAGCCGGGGCTCGTCGACGGAGTTGTCGACGTCCTCCCACAGGGGGTGGTCCAGCGCGGCGGCCGGTGCCGCCACGGCGCTCATCGAGCACCCCCGGCGGCCAGAGCGAAGGAAGTGACGGCACGGAGGGTCGCTCGGTAGTACGTCGTAGAGATCATCCGGACAGGCTCACCGAGCCGGTTTGTGGACAGAGACGGGCGACTCCAGCGCGAGACACGCACTCGGACCCCGCTGGTCGGGACGGCCACCAGCTTGTCGACGGAACCCAGCAAGGAAGCAGCCACCGCCACCGCAGTCTCAGAGGCCTGTCCTGTGATGAGAGGCGAGCGAGGGAGGAATGAGGCGTCACATGACCGGAAGGGTCGAGGAGACAGTGATTCGTGACCTCGAAGCTCCGTGGCGGGCGTCACATCGTCCGGTGGCGCCGCTGTGGCCGCGCCTCCGTCGGCAGTCGCGCGCTTGGAGGGTCCTGCAGGAAAACCTACTTCCTGCCCAAAAGACTTGAGAGCTGACGATTCGGGCATCGATCCCGCCGTGCGGAACGCGCTAACGAGGCGAACCGCAATGAAACGGTCATTGCTCGGCTTTTCAGGGGACACTAGATCGGGCACTATGAGGACGTCCGCCTCTCTGTATCACTCGGCGTATCGCCGGATGGATGTTTCAGCAGATGGGAGGGCGCGCCCCCTCCGTGAGGAGCGGGCAGACACCGAACTGGGTGGGAGATTTCTCCTCTCGTTTTGGTGGAGCTACGGAGCCCCTGTGGTGGGGGACCGGTGGTTCGACGCGCAGCTGGTTGTTGCTGCGGCCGTGGTGGCCGTGGTTAGTGGCCGGGTGTTGTGGTGATTTGGAAGTGGCTCGATGAGCCGAAGCTCAGGACCGGGTGCTACCGGGACTGAGCGCCGACTGGATGGTTAGTCCGGTCGGCGTGAAGGGCCGCGCGAGGCCGCAGTGGGCGGTTAATCCACTGAATGGCGCGCGCGGCCGGTGGCGGCTACGTCACCCCGACCCCCTCGATACCGAAGGCGAGTCGGCGTACCCAAAAACAGGTGCGAGGGCAGCCCTCATTCGGCAACCCCCTGAGCGACGGCCGGGTGTTCCTTCGCCAGGCGACGGAGCAGCTCCGCGTACTTCAGGCGATTCCCCCGGTGCGGCTGGGTGAGACCAGCCTCCCACCGCACGACGGCAAGGCGCTTGACGCCGATGGCCTCGGCGACTTCCGCCTGGGTGAGATTCGCAGCAACTCGCAGCTGCTGCCGGACGTGAGGCGGGGGCAGCGTGTCAGCATCCACCAGGGCATCAACTCGACGCAGCGGATCCGACATTCCAGCCTCCATCCAATCAACGGTTTCCCGAAAAGATACACCAGGTGATCTCCGCTCGGGAGACCCCGCCACGGCGAACTGTGGTCTGAGCCAGGCCCGGTAGGGTCCTTGACCGTGTCCCGCCTTGCGCTCTTCGATTTGGACGGCACGCTGACCGATCGTCAGTCGGCGCTCAGCGACGCAGTGACTGGCCTCTGTCGCGCCCACGCCCTCCCGCCGACTGCCGAGCATTGGCTTCGCACCGAGCTGGTTGACCGCGCGAACGCCGCCGACTTCATCAGGCTGCAGGAAGCCTTCGACCTGGAGGTACCTGCCGCAGACCTGTGGCACGAGTACGTCGACCTCATGGCGGCCGCCGTCACCTGCCGACCGGAGGTCCTCGAGGGCCTGGCCCATCTGCGCGCGGCCGCGTGGACGATCGGCATCATCACCAACGGGGCCGGCGATATCCAGCGCGCCAAACTCGCAGCGACCGGCCTCGCCGCCCTGGTCGACGGCGTCGCCGTCTCGGGCGACCTGGAGATCCGCAAACCGGACCCGCGCCTCTTTGAACTCGCCGCCTCCCGCTGCGGCGTGAACCTCACGGACGGCGGCTGGATGGTCGGCGACAATCCGAACGGGGACATCGGCGGCGGCCATCAGGCTGGCCTGCGCACGATCTGGCTGCGTGGACGCCCTTGGCCCGAAGACCTCCGTGCTGCGCACCACGTCGTTGATGACGTCACCGACGCCATCGCCATCCTGCTCAACGAGACTGCGGAGTAGCACCGTGGACCAGCCCGTCGTCGGCATCCTCCACCCCGGCAGCATGGGCGCCGCCGTGGCCGCCTGCGCCGCGAAGAACGCCGCCGCGGTCCTTTGGTGCGAGGAAGGCCGCAGCCCCGCCTCCGCGGCGCGCGCCGAGCAGGCCGGCCTGGCGCCGGTGGCCACGCTGTCCGTGCTGCTGGAGCGCAGCGACATCGTCATCAGCCTCTGCCCACCGGCCGCAGCGGAGGACGTGGCGGCTGAGGTTGCCGCAGGGGGATTCGGCGGCTGGTACGTAGAGGCCAACGCGATCTCGCCGGAGCGGATGCAGCGGATCAATGAGCTGTTGAGCCCGGGAGTGAGGGCGGTCGTCGACGGTGCTGTCGTCGGCTCGCCGCCCGTACGCGGTAAGTCGCCGACCTTGTACTTGTCCGGCCCGCTGGACGTGGTCGCCGCCGTTGAGGTGCTCTTCGCGGGTACGGCCGTACGGACGAAGACGCTAGGCGCGGAGGTTGGGCAGGCCTCCGCGCTGAAGCTGGCGTACTCGAGTTTCCAGAAGACGTCGCGGGTCCTGGCGGCGCTTGCGCTCGGGGTCGCGCGCGAGCACGGCGTCGACCAGGAACTCATCGAGGTCGCCTTCCGACGGACCGGCTCGTACCTGGCCGAGCCCGAGTACGTCGCCAAGACCGCAGCGCGCGCCTGGCGCTGGGGCCCCGAGTTGGAGGAAGCAGCGGACGCGCTCGCCGCCGCCGGCCTCCCGCCGGACATGCTTCGCGCGGCCGCGTCCACACTCGCCCGGTGGAACGACGCCAAGGACGACAGCTCGCTTACGCTCGCCGACGCCCTGGACCGGCTCGCCCACCCGTAGCCCGCGCTCATGCCGTCGCCGCTCCTGCCCGCTGCGCCAGCAACTGGTCGATGAGCCGCGCCGCATCCTGCGGGGCGGCCTTCGTGGTGTCGACGACCAGGTCCCAGACCGTACCCGGGTGCTCGTCCAGGTCCTTGCAGGTCGCGTCCCACGCCGCCAGACGTGCCGCTGTGTCACTGTCGCCGCGTCCCGCCGACCGCTGCTCGGTCACCTCGCGCGGGCACCACAGCAGCACCACCGACCAGTCGGCCGCATAGCCGTCGACCAGCGCGCGGATGCCGTCGACCTGCCCGAGGTGCACCACGGGCACCCCGGCCACGAACGCCGCGTCGACGCCGGGCCGGTCGATCACGTACGTGTTGCCGTACCGGAAGTTCGCGTAGACGACGTCGCCCGTGGCCTCCAGCTCGTGCAGCTGCTCCGCTGTGCCCATCCGGTAGCCGGCGGCCTTGCCGGTCCCGACCTTGAGCCGCGTGAACTGCGCGTACTTCGTGTTCAGCTCGGTGAGTGCGGCGGTGACGGTGTCCTTGCCCGACGCCGGCGGGCCGTACAGGATCACGCCCGGCCTCGGGTTCACGCGTTCATCGCCCCCATCGCCTGCCGGGCCTGGTCTGCGAGCGTCACCGCGGTTCCCAGCCGGTTGTCCACCACGAGGTGCGGCACCGCCGGGCGCAGCTCCAAGTCGATCGTGGCCATGTACTCGTCCCACCGCGCCAGCTTCCACGCGTCCCGGGCCGCAGAGCGGAATCCGATGTACTCGCGCATCGACTCTTCGTCGCAGCGCACCCACACGGGGAAGACGTCGACCCCCATCGAACCTGCTCGGTTGGTCAGGCGCTGCATCCAGGCCGGGTCGGTCATCTCGCCAATGAACGGGGCGGTCAGCACCGTGGAGATGCCGCACTTGATGTTTGCCATGGCCGACTGCATCAGGCAGTCGTACTCCACCGGCCGGACCTTCTCGCGGTAGAGGTCGGTGTGCCTGTCGTTCGCGTCGCCGCCCAGCGCGACCAGGAGGCGTTCCACCAGCGGGCGGGTGAGCGGGTCCTTGTCGAGCAGCGGCCAGCCGGTGAGCTGAACGAAGAAGCGAGCGAGCTCGGTCTTGCCGCTGCCAGCGAAGCCACCGACCAGGATGAGCACGGGGCGGTGCGGGTCACCGCCCGTGTGCCGGCGCTTCCACGCGTCGATGATCCGCTGCTGCAAGTCGAAGTGGTCGGCCTCCTCCGATCCCGGCGCGATGCGATGAATGGCGCGCTCAACAGCCAAAACGTGCGATCCGTTAAGGCGGTCGTCCAGCGGCGTGAGCTTGAAGGAGGACTCCTCACCGGGCAGGGCAGTGCGGAACCCCAAATCGGGCTCGGTGGCCCGATAGAGGAGGCAGTAGGCCCGCCGGTAGTGGGGACCGGGGAAGACCTCGCCCTGCTCGTGCTGCCACAACGTCTGAGGATTCGCGGCGGGAATGCCCTTGAGCTTGGCCTGCTCGGCAACCGCCCGTAGGCGCTCGCCCGCCTTCTCCAAGGTCAGGCCATGAGCCTCACGTTGCTCCCGGAGCAGGTCCGGCCTCCACCCTGCTCGCTGCTTCCCCACCCTCTGCCCCTCCGTCATCGTCATGGGCGCGAGCCTAGGGCTCGGGCCCCAAATCCCATGTGTACGTGGATGTTGAAAACCCGTGAACGGAAGTGTGCACGGGCTTCGACAAGCCTCTGTGATGTTTCTTCTCTGCCGTCGCCGGTGTGATTGCCCACACACAACGACGCGGTTGGCAGGGGGTGCAGACCAGTGGCTATCGACCACTCCAGTGGATTTGAACTAGTCCAGGGCATCCGCCCTTTCGGCGAGTTCCAGCAGCTCACGCGATGCATTCGGTCCTGCCACCAAGACGAGCTCTCGGATGGCTGCGCGAGCGGCCTGGTGGGTCTGGATGATCTCGGGGGCGATGGTCTCAGCATCCAGCAGGCAGCGGAGAGCCTCGCCGCCGTGGCGCCTCTGGGCGTGAGCACGACCCAGGTCCATCAGGAGCCGGCCCTGGCGCTCGGGCGAGAGTTCGGCGGCGTCGATGGTGAGGCCGATGTCCAGCGCCTCGCCCGCGTCGCCCAGATCCACGGCGGTGCTGACCGCCTGGATCTCGACGTTGACCGGACCGAACTCCAGGTTGAAGTCGTTGCGGTTCTCACCGAGCTGCGCGGCGATGGCGCGGGCCTTGGCGATCTCCTCCTTGGCTTCGGTTCGCGCACCGGCACGGGCCCGAACGAGGGCCAGGGCCAGGTGGAGGGAGCCGAGGACGGACAAGGACTCTGGCGACTGGCTGCTCTGCTCTCCCAGGGCGTTGATCGCGGTCTGGGCGGCGTGTTCGGCCTGTTCGAGGCTGCGCAGACGGACGAACGCCTGCACCATACGGAACACGCTGGCGCAGACGTGCAGAGGGTCGCCGGACCGCTCGGCTGCGAGGACCGCGCGGTCGGCGGCTACCCAGGCGGCATCTGCCACGTCCTGTCGCACGAACGCCGCGGACAGGGCCTGGTAGGCCCGGGACAGCAGCAGGTACAGCTCCGCCTGGTGCTCGCTGGGAGCTGTCCGAACCGTCCGCTCCAGCTCGGGGAGCAGCTGTACCGCGAGGGTGCTGACCTGTGCGAGCTGACCTGCATGGGTCAGGTCCCAGAGGTCATCGACGTCGCTCCGCAGGGGTTCGACGGTGCGCGCCGCTCCGGCGTTGTCACGGCCGGCGGCCAGCAGAGTCTGAAGCGCCGGGTGGCCGGACAGCAGTCGACGGGTCTCGTCCAGATCGTTGGAGAGCGACTGAGCGGTGGGTGCCTGTGATGGCCCGTCTGCCGGAACGCTGGGACGCAACTGCTGGACAGACACGCCCAGCTCGTCCGCGATCTGCTGGAGCAGGTCCATGCGTTGGACGGGCTGAACACCCCGTTCGACCTGGGAAAGCCAACTGCTGGTCTTCCCGAGCGCTGCCGCGAACTCGGCTTGCGTGCGTCCTCGATCCTTCCGGAATCTCTGGACGCGCTGCCCAAAGGCGCGATCCTGCGGATCGACATCCTTGCCGGTCGGCTTCACGACTGCTCCGTCTCGGGTCGCTTGCTCAGGTCCTCCAGCTCGTTGAGGAACGTCACTTCGACGTTGCTCAGGAGCGCCTCGCGGCCTGCGAGGAAGCGCTGAGTGTGGGCCTGGTCCTCGTGTGCCTGGAACGCGTCGCGGTCGGCGTACAGCTCGTAGAAGACCCGGACCAAGGGCTCGTCCACCGGGGTGTGCACGGCGTAGACGAGCGTGCCGGCCTCGGTGCGGATGCCCTCGATGGTCTGGGCGACCAGGCCGTCGAACTGCAGGGCTGCCGAGGTGTCTCGCAGGGTGAAGCGCACTACCAGTGCGTATCCGCTGGCCACGAAGTCTTCCTCTCCACGTCGCGTAAGCATGCACACATTCTCACACCTAAAGCAATGGTGCTAGGTCGCAGTCAAAGTGTTGACTCGCACTCACAGTGCTACTACTGTCCAAGGTGTTCCACCCCGCAAGGGATGGGCCGCCAGAAGGCGCTTATTTGGCCTGCCCGAATGAACCTGACCCGCCTCTGCGCGGGCTCCTACCGAAGGGAGCTCCACCCCATGAACACCACCACCACCACCCGCCGCCCCGCCGCCAGCCTCGCCACCGAGACCTTCGACGCGGAGACACTCGCGCTCCTGGAGGCGATCGAGGTGCCGCTCCCCGCCTTCACCGCCCTCGACATCGACCTGGACGTCACCTTCGGCACACCGCTTGAGATGTACGAGCTGTGGGCGACGCCCCGGGAGAAGGCGGAGTCCCTGGTTCGTCCGCACGCCGAGGTCCTCGGCGACTTCTTCGCGCGGCGGCACGCGGCCATGGACATCCTCGCGACCGACCCGTCGATCACCGCGCTGGTCCGCGAGCGCCTGGTCGATGTCCTCCTCCCCTACGCCGAGCAACTGCGCACCGCGCCGCTGGCCGCCGTACCCCTCCCGATCGCGGCCTGACTCTCCCTCGCACCACTGCCGGGTCTTCGGACCCGGCTCCCCCACCCGGAACCGCCCCGCAGGCGGCGCCGGATGAGGGAGCCGGAAGCGACTCCCGACACCATCCGCCCGGAACATCCAGCCCTCGGGCTGGCTCTGGAAGGCAGCGGCCGGTCTTTGAGAACTCCATAGCGTGATCCACCACCGCAGTACCGGCCGTGAACGCTCCGGCCGGGGGTGAGTGGAAACCCGTCGCGAGGTGCCATTACCGCTGGTGGTGGCAGCCGACACGTGCAACACCGCAGGGCTCATTGCTGTGGGAGAGCGCGGAGGGTCGACACCCTCGCGACGTTAAAGAACGACGCGGCCAACCTTCACCGCACATGCCCGCCCGGACGGATCTCCCGGTCGGAGCCGCGGTCCGCGTCTTCACGAGATCTGGCAGCCCGTCTCCGGGCTTGCCGCGCACCGAGGTTTTCGCAGCCCCGCGCTGCCCAGTCGCCCGCCGCCCGGCCTTCAAGCCGGTTCGGTGGGCGGTGGAGAGCGCGGTGGACACCCGCTCTACCAACGCGACAGCCCCAGGGATGAGGCCCCCGGGGCTGTCCAGGACCTGAATCGGAGGGCCTGATGCAGCTCAGCATGACACGTGCGGCGCCCCGGCCGAGCGCCGGGATCATCGACGACATCGAGGACGCGGACAACAAGAAGGGCTTCGAGCCTGACGACCTCACCGCGTTCCACCAGCTCGTCCGCCACCTCGTCGTCGACGGCGACCGCCGCGCGGCCGACGCCGGCCGCAGGGCCCGTCGCACGCTCGCCGACATGGCCCTCGTCGGACAGAGGCGGTGACCGGGATGGACTGGCGCCACAACGCGGTCTGCCGCGAGGAAGACCCGGACCTGTTCTTCCCGGTCGGCAACACGGGCCCCGCCCTGTTGCAGATCGAGGAAGCCAAGTCCGTCTGCCGCCGCTGCCCGGTTATGGAGGCGTGCCTGCAGTGGGCGCTGGAGTCCGGTCAGGACTCCGGCGTCTGGGGCGGGCTCAGCGAGGACGAGCGGCGGGCGATGAAGCGCCGTGCCGCCCGCAACCGGGCCCGTACCGGCCGGGAGGCGGCGTGAGCACCGTCCTGGCCAGGCTCTTCACTCCCCTGCGACACCTGTGGCAGTGCTCCAGGTGCAGCGGCTGGTACGAGAGCCCGCAATGCCCGGTCTGCTGATCTGACACACCGAGCGCCGCTTCGCCGGCTGTCGGGCTCCCGGCCACCGTGACCGCCTGCCGGGAGCTCGACCGAGATCCCTGCCCGCCTGACCGCACGCGCCTTGACCGGCCGCCCGCCTGACGGGCCGCCGGTCTTTCGCACGCCCTCTATCGGGGCATCGGCCTGGGCCGACGTCCTTCATCCAGGAGGCACCATGCGCACCATCCGCCGCGACGGCTGGACCGCCGCCGACTACGACTCCGAGCAGATCCTCCACCAGCTCGGGCACCGCGACGCCGCCGCCCGGGTGAACCGGGCCCGCCGTCGGCGCCCGCTCCGCCGGGCCTGGCACACGCTGCGCGCCCGGCTCCACCGCCCCGCCACCACCGTGACGCCGGCGGCGGGCATCGACTGGGACGCGGCCCGGGCGGCGGCCGACGCCGTCAACCGCGGCGACGTCGCCGAGGCCGACCGCATCGTCCAGGCCACCGCCGACCCCCGCACGACCGCCTTCGCGGCCTTCCGCTTCGTCGGCGTCAAGTGACCCCTTCCCGCCTGGCGGTTGCCTTCCCCGCCCGTCCCGGCCTGTTGTGCCGGTACGGACGGGGCGAGGGGAGCCGGGCAGCCCGGACCGCACCGCCAACTCCTTGAGGAGATGCCGTGGACATCAGCACCCAGAAGACCACCAACGAAGTCACCGTCTTCAAGGACGGCGACTTCGTCCTGTACCGCGCCCCGGAGCTGTACTGGACCGGGCAGAGCGGCCACACCTTCGTCTGCAAGGTCACGAAGGCGTGGGCGACCGGCACGTACACCCTGACCGCGCTGGTCTCCGGCCGCCTCGTCGAGTTCGTCAAGCCGGACTACATGCGGCTGCTGCCGCCGATCGACGCGATGCGCGACATCGACACCGCCCCGCTGCACACCGACGGCGCGGCCACCGACATGACCGCGGCCGCGCTCGCCTGGCTCACCCGGCAGCACGCCACCGCCAACATGCCGCCGGAGCTGCCCGCCCCGCGCGGCTGACCTCGCCCACCCCGCACAACCGCCGCCCCGGCCTTCGGGGCGGCACCCGACATGGAAGGAGGCGGCGTGGCCGCCACTCGAACCCGGACCAAGAGGGCCACCGCCCGGACCAAGAAGCCGGCCACGACGGTCGCGCAACCCGCCGCCTCCACCCTGCCCATCCCGGCCCCGACCCTGACCCCCGAGACGGAGACGGCCTCGGAGACGGCGGCGGTGCTGGAGACGGACTGGGCGGCGCTGGTCAGGGTCGCGGACGCCCGGGACCGGGCCGCCGACATCATCGACACCGCCCGCGACCAGGCCCTCGTCCTCCAGACGAAGGCCGAGGAGCAGGCGGCGCGCACCGTCGCCGACACCCACGAGCAGACCACCGTCCTCCTGGCCGACGCGCGCACCCACGCCGAGGCCGTCACCGCCGGCGCCCAGGAGGAGGCCACCGCCCAGCGGGCGGCGGCCACCACCGAGACCGAGACGGCGCGCGAGGAGGCGCAGAAGCAGCGCGGCGAGGCCGACCGGCTCCTGACCGAGGCCCGCGACCGCGCCGACCAGCTCCTCGCCCGGGCGCGTTCGCAGGTCGCGGAGCTGACCGAGCTGGCCGCCGCCGACCACCAAGCCACCGCGTCGGCGATCGCCGAGCTGCGGCGCCTGGCCGAGACCGACCTCACCGAGATCGGCGCCCTGGTCGAGGCCCGCCGCGCCGAGGCCGGGCAGATCCTCGCCCGCGCCCGAGAGGAGGCCGACGACCTGCTCGCCGCCGCGCAGAAGGAGGTTGACCAGGCCCGCGAGCGCCACGCCCAGCTCGCCAAGGCCGCCGCCGAGCAGTACGACGCCCGGCGCACGGAGGCGGAGGCGCTGTACGCGGACGCGGTCGAGGCCGCCGCCGAGCGGCGGCGCGAGGCCGACGCCCACGTCGCCGCCGTCCACACCGAGGCGGAGAAGGCCCGCGCCGAGCTCCGCGAGGAGCTGCGGGAGCTCGGCGAGAAGTTCGACACCGAGGCCGCGGCCAAGCGCCAGGCCCTGGCGGGGGAGCTCGCCGGACTGAAGACGGCGTGTGACCAGCAGCGCGAGCGGCTGCGGACCGAGGCCACAACCGTCGCCCAGGAGCTGCGCGCGGCCGCACAGAAGGAGGCCGAGCGCATCACCGCCGAGGCCGAGCGCAAGGCCAAGGGCATCACCGAGCGGGCGCAGGCCGACGAGGCCCGCGCCCGCCGACTGCTGACCGAGGCCCGCGAGGCCAAGCAGGCCGCCTCCCGGTGGCGCGGCTGGCGACAGGGCCTCAGCGGCAAGTTGTGGAAGGCGGCGCCGTGGGTCGCGCTGGCCGCCGGCGTCGGACTCGCCGCCTCTGGCGAGTACGAGCTCGCCCGGATGGTCGGCATCAACGAGTACGTTGCCCCGCTCCTGCCGGTGTCGATCGACGTCTACTGCGTCACAGCGTTCCGCACCAAGCGGGACATCGCGCCGGCGCTGCTGCTGATGGCATCGGCCAACGTCGTCTTCCACCTCTCCGAGCAGGCGCACCTCGTCCCCGAGGGCGGGGCGGCCCCGTGGCAGCTCACCACCTTCGTCGTGCTGATCTTCGTGGCCGTCATCTGGCGCGTACACACCCTCATGCACGACGACGGTACGGACGGACACGGCGGTACGGACACGCCGTCCGATACGGCCACCGGTACGCAGGGCCGCACCGGTACGGACGGCGGAAACGGAACACCCGCCCGTACAGGTACGCACCGCCGGACGGACGGTACGGACAGCGCAACGTCCGTCCGTACACAGCCCGCTCACAGCGACCTGTACGCCGCGAACAACGGCGGACGAGCGGACGGTACGGGCGCCGGACACGACGGTACGGACCCCGCACACGCCCTCTCTCACCCCTCGCACCATGACGGGAGCGAAGGTTCGCTGACCAGCCCGTACAGCGACCGTACATACGGCGTACACACCACCCCTGACGGGGCGGCGCGTACAGGTACGGCGCCCCGGGGGCGTACCGGTACGGCTCACGCGGCCGTACAGGAACGCACCAGCACGGTCAGCGCCCGTACACAGTCGAGCCGTGACGCCGTGCAGGGCGGCCGTACCGGTACGACGACCGCCTCCTCCCGCGCAACCGGAACGAACGGTGCGGGCCGTACAGGCGGTACGGACCGACCCGGTACGCCCGCCCGTACCGACGCCGAACTCCTCCCGCTCGTACAGGCGCTCCCGCGAGACGAGGACGGCTACGTCACCCTCTACCGGGCCCGTACCGACCTCTCGGTCAACCAGACCCGCGCGGTCCGGCTTCTGAAGGAGGCCGGCCTGCTGCGTCCCGAGGACGCGGACAAGTACCTGACCTGACCCACCCGTCCGGCACACACCAGTGAGGGCCAGCCCGATCGAAGCGGGCTGGCCCTCCGCTGCGACTGCCGGAAGCAGTCCACAGCCCACCGAGTACACCAGCTCACCCACCTTCCTGGAGGACGAACCCGTGAACCAGCCCGAGCACCGTCCCGGAGCGGCCCCGCAGGGCCGGCAGCCCGGGCAGGACACCCCCAACCCGCTGCAGGACGTGGCGGCCAACGCGGACGCCACCGGCCACTACCTCGCCGACATCCAGCGGGTGGTGCGCGACACCGAGCGCTACCTGGCCACGCTGTCGGACGAGACCAGCGTCCACCTGCGCGGTACCCACCTGAAAGGCGACCGCTTCTGGCACGCCAAGAACCGCGCCCGGCCGGTGGAAAAGGCCCTGCGGAAGGTGTTGAAGGACGCCAAAAACCTGGCCGCCGACCTCGAGGCTGCCGCCTACAGCCGTCGCGCTTTCGACGAGAACTGCGCGAACACGGTGAAAGAGCGAAAGGAAAAGGAGCTGGAAAAGCAGCGGAAGAAGAACCCGCCGCAGATCCCGCCCATGCCCGCCACCCCGCCCGGACTTCACAACAGGCCGGTAAGCGGCTACACTTCCCCCGTGTCGAACATTCACGACCTGCGAGGGCGTGAATCAGCGTGAGCAACGCAAGCCGCCCGCTGACCCGGCACGAAGTGAAAGCGCAGAACTCCCGGAACTACCTGCTCAAGCAGCGGACGGATTTCGTGGAGAAACACGGGGAAGACCTCGGCGCTTTCTACTTCCTCATCATGCTGCTGCAGACACACGGCAGGAAGATGCTGCGGCGAGGCGACGTGCAGGGACTGCGGCGACTGGCCCACGACCTGCACGACCTCTACGTGAAGCACACCCAGCAGTAGCACCCACCCGCACAGCCCCGGAGGGGGCCGGCCACCACGGCCGGCCCCCTCCGGCGTGCTCCCAACGCCCAGGCGCCCACACGCCCGCACGCCCAAGCGCGCACACGCGTATACGCGAGGCGCCTCGACCCTGTCAAGGAAGGAGCCCCACCCGGTGTCCAGCACCTCGGACGGTCCCGGCGACGGCCCCGGCCAGCTCATCCCCTTTCCCCCGGGAGGCGATGTCACCGACCGGCCCGTACCGCTCGCCGATATCGACCGCCTCATTCCCCCGCCCAGTGAAATCCCCCCGGAAACCCCGATGGAGCGGACCATCGAACTGCCGCCCATCAGAGAGCCCATTTCCCCAGAAAGTGTTCTGCGCGCCGAATCCGCCCCGGCCTATTCCCCGGCCCCGGCAGAATCCGACAGCGGAGAAGAGGGGGACGGTGAATTCGAATACGAGCCGAGCCGCACCTTTATGGAAAGGGTCGGCGACTGGCTCGAATACCGGATCGCCCGGGGCCATGCTGGTCTCGAGGCCGAAGGCCCCTACCGCGAGGCGGTCATCGAGGCGAAAGTCGCCCGCCTCAAATCGGAAAGCGACCGCGAAATCGCTCTGCTGGAGGCGCACAACAAACTGCGCCAGGCCGGTATCCAGGCGGCGACGGACAAGAAAGCCGCCCAGGGAAAGGGCGACGCGGCCGCAATGAAGTCCGGCTCCGGCACCTCCGCCTCCGGCGGTGGCCGGGGCGGGACCGGCGGCGCGCGCGGTGGTTTCGGCGGCGGTCGCCCCGGAGGCAGCCCGAACGCCTCCGGGTCGGGCGGCGGCCGGGGTGGCGCGGGATCCGGCGCGGACAAGGGCGGCCGCAAGGACGTCAGGTCCTCCGCCGCCTCGCCGTCCTCGGTACGGGCGGACGACAAGGGCCGCGAGCAGAAGGCCAGGGCCAAGGCGGACCAGCAGGCCACAGCTGCGAAGGCGAACGAGGACAAGCGCCGCCACAAGGACCAGCTCCGTCAGGAACGGCAGCGCGCCAAGGAGCAGTCCCCGGCCGGAGGCGGCCGGGGCGGAACCGGCGGTGGCCGGGACGCCAGGGGCTCCGGCGGTGCTTCGCCGCGTCAGGAGCGGATGGCGGCCCGGCAGTCGGCCCGCGCCGAACGGCATGCCGATCGGGGCAAGGCCCGCGAGGCGAGGCGGGCGGCCGAGCACGCCGCCGGCCTGCAAGACCGCACGAAGGACCGCGACCAGGCACGCGCCGAGAAGCAGCGGGCCGGGGACAAGGAGTGGGCGGACCGCGAGGCCCGGCAGGAGCAGGAGAAGAAGGACCGGGCCGAGCGCGGCGCCGCCCGCGCGGCCCGACGCCAGGAGCGCAAGGCCCGGCGCGAGAAGAAGAAGGCGGCTGAGGCCGGGCGTACGACGCTGAGCGCGGCGGTCGGGGATGAGGCGCAGCGGCGGTTCGACAAGCGCCGCGAGGCCGCCGAGGCCGCCCGGGTTGCCAAGGACAAGTCCGGTGAGGGCAAGTCCGGTACGGAGAAGGACAAGGAGAAGGCCGGGTCCGAGAAGGTCAAGGACGAGACCGACACCGGGAAGACGGAGAAGCCGGGGTCGGACTCCGAGGACGGCACGAAGGCCGGCGGCAAGGACGAGTCCGGCAGCAAGGAAGCCGACGAGTCCAAGGCGGCCAAGGGATCCGGCGACAAGACGACGGAGCCCGGTGGGCCGGAGAAGGACAAGGCCGAGAAGAAGGAGCCGGGCGATCCCGGCACGGCCAAGGTCGCCAAGGAGGAGGAGAAGGAGTCCGGCAGCGACGACAGTGAGACCGGGAAGCCCGCCGGGCCCGAGGAGTCCACGGCCGCCGCCAAGAGCCCTGAAAGCCCCTCAGAGCCCCCGGCAAGTGCGTCTACGGGCACGGAGCCGGAAGAGGCCGAGATCGTCGAGGAGAAGCCGTCTGACGGCTCCGAGAAGACGGGTGCAGGCGAGGAACCGGCCCCGGGAAAGCGGTCGTTCGGTGAGCGCGTCAAGGACCGGCTCACCAAGAACAAGCCCCCCGTCGAGGAGGGGCCGCGGGCTCCGCTGTGGATGGAGGCGGAAGGCGAGCGTGCCCGCCCGCCACTTCGCCCTAAGACCGCCGATGACGTCGTCGACGCCGAGGTCATCAGCGACGGCGACCGCATCGACGCGGAGAGTTGGAATCCCGAGGAAGCGTCCCCGAAGGGTGCCGCCGAAACGGGCCCGGAGGCTGCCTCCAAGGAGAGCCCCAGCGAGCCCGCCGAGGAGAGCAAACCGGCCGAGAAGGGCAAGCCCTCTGGCTCCGGCGAGGCGCCCGGCGGCAAGGCCGACCCCCTGGAGGGCCTCACCGAGACCCAGCTCCTGGGGTTCCTCGTACCGGGGCACTCCCGCCCGCCCGCGCCTTCGACGCCTGTCTGGGACGGCAACAGCGCCCCGGCCGGAAGCGGCCCCGGGGCGGGGATCCCGGCGCAGTCCGTACCACCCGACACCACCCCCAAGGAGGCCCCGTCGATGGGCAACACCCCGGCCTCGGCCGGCTCGCAGCTGGCCGCGAAGCACCGGACGGACATCACTCTCGACCAGTACCTGGTGGAGATGACCAACATCGCCCTGACCGCTCTCGGCGACAAGGAGACGGCCGAGGACATGATCGGCCGACTGCTGGCCACGGCCAAGGCGCTCCAGGAGATCGCCGACGACCTGGCCGACGACCACAACGTCGACAAGCAGATCATCTCGCAGATCAGCGAGCTGTCCGAGGCGCTGAACACGATGACGGCCCAGGCCGGGCGGTGCGCCCAGGAGTGCGCGGACGCCGCCGAGGCCGCCGTGCAGGCCGCCGCCGGCGTCGCCCGCGTCTACGGCCAGGACATGGACGCCAAGCGGGACGCGGGCCTGGCCCACGCCTCGGCCGCCGCCCACCACGACTGACCCGACCCGAACCATCGAGAGGAGACACCGTCCCGATGAGCACCGACGAGATCACGAGCGACGACAACGGCTACAAGGCCACCCAGGCCAAGCTGGACAAGCTGTCGAAGGCACTGGACGACAAGGCCGTCGAGCTCGAGGTCCTGCTGCGCCGGATGAAGGCCAACGCGAAGAAGGCCGAGGACACCGCCCAGGCCATCGAGGCCGCCGACCTGGACCCGCGGTTCGTGGAGCTGACCTTCGCGGTCTCCACCGCGCTGGGCGGCGCGGCCGTCCACATCCAGCGCCTGGCCGAGGACGCGGTCGCCGGCGCGGCTCACTCCCGCGTGGTCCAGAACTCGCACGCCAAGCTCTACGGCCAGCTCGACGAAGTCCGCTCGGGCCGCCGGGAGAGGACCCCCAAGCCCGGGTTCCTTGCCGAGTAGCCCCACCCCACCCCGCCTCGCCCATGTCAGGGGCCGGACCGCCACCGCGCGGTCCGGCCCCTGACCCTGTTTCCCAGGAGAGTCCCCGATGGTCCTGCCGCGCAGTGTGGCGCTCGAACGCCTCGCCTACACCTTGGCCGCCCCCGCCGTGGCCATCGCCCCGAACCTGACCCCCGACGGCCCGGCCAACATCGCCCTGCTCCTGGCGGGCGCCGCCGGAACCGCGAACGCCCTCCACGCTGGCATCAGCCGCCTGCCCGGCTCCGGCCAGCGGATCCTGCGCTCCATGCCACTGGCCCTGGCCGCCGGGGCTGACCTGGCGGCCGTGTGGACGCCGGGATACGGCCCCTGGCAGACCGACGTCCTGCTCGCGGCAGGCTGGGCGCTGCTCTGCGGCACGCTCGCGCCGCTGTCGCGCACCGGACGGCGCGGCCACCGTCCCGCCCTGTCTGCCCCGGCCCCCGTCCTCCCGGCCGCCGCGCCCGCGACGGCGGCCCTGCCCGCCCCGGCCGAAGCGGAGAAGGTGCCGCTGCACCCCGAGGACGGCGCCCCCCTCTACACCCGCAGCGCACGCGAGCTGTGGGAGCGGGCCGGCCTGCCGGGCGGCACGCTGCTGGTGAAGGCGATCCCGCACCCGGACACGGCGAAGGACCTGACGATCCTGCTGCGCTCCAGGGACCCCGGACGCCCGATCAAGTCCCTCTCCAAGGCCGATGTCGCCGCCGCGTTCGCGGTCTTCGAGGAGGAGGTCGCCCTGGCGCCGGTAGAGCAGCAGCCGGACGGCAGGCAAGGCGGGCCCGGCTGGCTCCAGGTCCACATCACCCCCGACGCCACCGCCCGCCGCGCCAAGGCCCCCACCCTGAACGAACGGTGGGCCGACAAGGTCGCCGGCGCCAAGGGCGGCGCCCCCGGCTCCGAGCTCGTCGCCCGCACCCGCGATGAGGAGCGCGGCGTGACGTTCTACCGCGGGCGGATGACGGACGAGACCGAGGAGCCGCGGATCGACCTCGCCAAGGTCTGCCGCGGTCTTGGGGTCCCGGCCGACGACTCGTGCGTGTTCGTCCTCATCGACGGCCACGAGTTCCTGATCAGCGTCTTCGACACCCCGCCGCTGTCGCAGACCTTCCCCGCCACCCGCGAACTGCTCACCCCCGATGCCAAGGGGATGTACGTGTGCGGGTACACCACCACCGGCCAGCCGGTGAAGAACATGATCTACCAGCACGACAAGAACGCCCCCTGCCACGGCCTGATCCTCGGCGTCTCCCGCAGCGGTAAGACGCAGTACTTCGCCCTGGCGATGGCCGCCCAGTCGCTGGGAGGCGGGGTGTCGTGGCTGTCCACGGTCCGCAAGGACGAGAAAACATCCGTGCTGGGCCAGTACATCGACCGGCAGGGCTCCAACGCGCTGTGGATGGCCCGCTCCCTGCGCGCGGCCAGGGCCCTGTGTGAGATCCGGGCGGAGATGCCCTGGTCGCACGATGGTCAGCCGCACGACTTCAAGCCCGGGGACCCGCGCTGCCCCTACCCGCAGCTGGCGGTGTTCGCGGACGAGTTCATGACCGCGTCGCAAGACGAGGAGTACGGCGAGTTCATCCAGAAGGACGGTGACGACCTCACGGTCACCGGTCTGAAGTACGGCATCGGGTTCGTCCCCGCCGGACAGAGCCCCTTCGCGCACGACGGGTTCTCCTCCGGCATGAAGGCCAACCTGCGGCAGAACTCCCGCGCGGTGGTGTTCAACATGGGCAACCCCTCCTCCACCCGCAAGGCCGTCGAGGGCGCCATGGAAAACCCTCACGACGTCCCCTCGATCCCCACCCGCTACTCCCAGCAGGAGGGCTCGGTGATCGAGCGGGCGATGCGAGGCGAGGCCGACCCGGAGAACGGAGTCTCCACCGGCGGCGTCGCGGTCATCATCCTGGACAACGGCCGCGCCGTCCTTATGCGTTCGCTCTACGCCGACTTCGACACCGACCTCGCGCAGATCTTTCCCGACGAGGTCGTCCGGCTCACCGATCACGAGATCACTGAGCTGGACAAGCGGGGCCTGTGGTTCGACTGGAACGAGCCCGAGCGTCCGGGCGAGTTCCACCCCGCCCCCGACGACGGCGACGAGGACGGACCGCGCCGGCGCGGCGGCGGGAAGCCGGGTGGCAAGCGCCGGGCCGAGGTCACCTCCGCCCGCCAGGCCCTCGAAGCCATCAAGACCCTCGTCCCCTGACCCAACCCTCCCGCTCCCCCATCCCCGTGGGCCCGGCCGCGTGCTGCGCGACCGGGCCCACGCCCATCCCCGATCGGAGACTTGCATGCACTACCGCCCCGCTCCCGGCCGACCGATGTCCGACCCCGAGGCCGCTGTCGAGGCCGAACGGATTCTGCGTACCGAGTTCCGCGACCAGCCGTCGGCTCCGGTCCCGACGTCGTTCCGGGACGAGACCCCGCTGCCGGCCTTCGGGCCCACGCCGCCGGTGCTTCAGCCCGAGACCCGGATCGTCCCGGCCTGGGCGGCCGGGACGGCCGTCGCCTCCATCGGGATCGGCGCCGGGATCACCGGCGCGGGC
Source organism: Streptomyces sp. NBC_01255 (assembly GCF_036226445.1). NCBI lineage: Bacteria > Bacillati > Actinomycetota > Actinomycetes > Kitasatosporales > Streptomycetaceae > Streptomyces > Streptomyces sp. NBC_01255. Next base: position 68,591 of record NZ_CP108475.1, on the reverse strand, counting down.
TGCGGCGTCTGGCTGGTCCTCCAGGGCCTGGCCGCCGTCACCCTCACCAGCGTGCTGATGGTCACCCTGCCGCTCGCCGCGCTCGCCGCTCTGGCCACCGCGATCGGCAGTGCCGTCCAGCACGCCCGCGCGACCGTCACCCGCACCGAGAACCACTACGCCGGCCCGGTCACCCAGCACGTGCAGCACACCGAGCAGACCGCCCGCGGGTTCTTCGGCCGCATCACCAACCGCTGAATCCGGTCGTTCCGCCCGGCTCTCGTCCCCGCCCCACGGCGGTCGGCAGGACGAGAGCGGGACAGGCCGCCCGGCCCAGCACCACCACCGTCCCCTTCCTGAAGGAGCACCCGGCGATGCAGACCGGACTGAAAAGCACCCCCGAACTTCCGACCTCGAAGCCGTCCGCGAAGAGCAGCGTGCGGGCGCGGCTGGACGCCGCCGGCGCCTGGTGGAACCGCGCCTGGGATCAGGGTGGTGTCCTGCACGGCGTGTGGGAGGACATCCGCCGCGCCCCGAAGGCCGACTGGCACGGCCTCGCCCACTGGATCAAGGCCCTTGCGCTGGTGGTCGCGGCCGGGGTGGTGGTGATGCTGCTCAGCGCGGCTGGCAGCGTGCTGGGCGCCATCGCCGAGGTCATCACCAGCACGGTGCCCCGCCCTCAGATGGACCTGGGGCACGACACCGGCGGCATCTGGCCCACCCTCACCACCCCGATTCGTACCTTCCTCGACGGCCAAGCCGCGTACCTGCCTGCCCTGTCCGGCGCCACCGTCTACACCCTGTGGCAGGCCACCGGGCTGATCGGTCTGATCGGCGGATACTTGCGCATCACCGGTGCACGCATCCTGTGGGCCCTGTGGGGCACCGGCAGCATCTGGATCGTCTGGACCGCTTCCCCGGCCGGTGGTCGCCTTCTGGCCGCCGCGCTCGCCGCCTTCGTCTGGGCGCTCACCAGCATCCTCGCCCTGCGCGGCCTGACCTTCCGCCCCGTCATCCACAACCATCAGGCGGCCCCGACCGCGCCGGTGTTCAGCCCGGAATTCCGCCCCGAGCTCCACCTGCACGCCACGCTGCCCGCGCCCACCCCGCCCGGCGACGACACCCCGCCGACGGTGATCCGCTTCCCCAACCTCTGACCCCCGGTCGCTCCGCCTGGCCTTCGCCCACCCCTGGGGTGTGCGAAGGCTGGACAGGCCGACCGGCCACCCACCCCACCCCTCCGCGCCCCGTCGACGACTTCTTCGTCGGCGGGGCGCAGCACTGCCCGCCGTCCTCCCTGTTGGAGGACACACCGTGCTCTTCCCTCGCCCGCGCCGCCGGATCGGACGGCCCCGTCCGCAGCGCCCCGGCCCCCGCTACCCGCGGCACCCCGACCGGCTCCCCGGCCCCTGGAGCCGATGACGTCCGGTCCGGCCTCACACAGAAGCGCGCCGCACGGATGATCCGTACGGCGCGCTTCCAGCTCGAGGCCTGTCGTTGTGCTGCTACTGCTGCGGGGCGGATCTGGGAGGCCGGCCGCCGACGTTCGTACGGTCCCAGCCCTTCTCCCACTCCTCGATGGCCGCCCGCTCCCACACCCGGCCCGCCTTCGTCCGCGCGAGGAACGGCGGGAAGTCCGGCCTGGCCACGAGGGCGTTCGCCCGCTGGCGGCTGACGCCCAGCATCTCCCCGATCTCCGTGACGCCGACGTGCGCGGAGGTATCCGAATTCGTCATGCCTACGAGGATCAAGCCATCCCACCAGCCTGTCAACGTCTTTCGGCTGTTAACCCGTTGACATAGTAAACCCCTTTACAGCATGGTGGTGGTGCACCGAGCGAGACCACCCACTCACTCCGGGGGAGGCACCCGTGCACGCCCACGACACCGACGAGGACCTGGTCGACGTCGATCCGCACGACCCCGGCGACGGTTCCCTGCCGGTCTTCCGGTGGCGCCAGGCCGGCCCCGGGCTCGCGACCCGCCGTCAGCTGCGGGAGATGGGCCTGCGCCCCGGCGGCCAGGAGCCCGTCGCCCGCATCGAATGCCGCGGCGGCCGGCGGTTCGCGTGGCTGTACCGGATCGACCTGGCGAAGCCGAAGTTCCCGATGACCCTCGCCAAGGAGGCCGCGCTCGACAAGGCGATGGCCAAGCGCCAGACCTGCGGCACCTGCCGCCGGCGCTACTTCCACTGCATCCCTCTGAAGGCCTTGGGCTCGTGCCTGGAGTGCTACGACGGCACGCCCGCCGACCCCGCCTCCTACCTCGCTCCCCCGGCCCCGCACCTGCTGGCCGCCTGAACCGAGAGGACCACCTCATGCAGGCTCACCGTCCCGCCGTCTTCGCCGCCCTGCTCGGACTGACCCGTGCCGGGAGCGCGATCGGAGATTTCTGGGTGCAGAACGATTTCTGCGCCCGGGTGAAGGGCGCGTCCGACGACCACCCGGTCACCTACGAGGACCCGGTCACCGAGAAGAAGACGGTCCACGGCACGGCTGACGGCCGTAAGGCGTGCCTGGAGCACTGCCTGACCTACGCGGCCACGCAGGCGATCGTCGCCGGGCTCGGTGTCCGCGCGCTTGGCATCCGGGTCCACCCGGCCGCCGCCGCGCTCGCCCTTGCGGTGTCCTTCGGCACCCACTACGCCGCGGACCGGCGCGTCCCGGGCGAGGGCCTGCTGGAGAACCTCGCCACCAAGGCCGGCAAGGGCGGCTTCTACCGCCTGGCCGACTACGGCATCAACGGCGCGTTCCACCTCGATAGCGCCTGGCACCACGGCTGGGAGACGGTCGCCGCCCTGATCGCCACCACCGGCGCGAAGACCCGGTAACCGGCCGCTCCCACACGCTCCTCCGCCCGCGCCGCCCGGCCGGGCACGACGAACCGCCCTCCTGACCCGCCTTGAACCGGCCCGCAGTTCTGCGGGCCGCCCTTACCCCTCCCGAAGGAGAACCCCGTGCGCGCATCCGTTCGCCGTTCCATCCAGGCCCTGCTCGACGGCGCCGACATGGTCACCATGCTGGCCGGTGCCGTCAGCGGCGCCGTGGCCGGCTACACCTACTACCCGGCCACCTTCGACGCCGACCTGCGTCTGGCCGCCGCCGGCGCCATCTCGCTCGGCGGAGTCTTCGTCTTCACCACGGTCGCCGACGCGATGCTCGCCCCGCTGCGCCGCCGCTTCGCCCAGGCCGACGTCGCCGAGATGCGTACCGCTGCCGAAGCCCGCGCGGCCGAAGCCCGTGGCGTCGCCGTACCGAGCGGCCTGAGCGAGGCGCTCGACCAGGTCGCTGCGGCCGCCGAGGACGACGCCGCACGCCGCGCCGCCCAGGCCGCCTACCGCATCGACCTCAGCGACCAGCTGCTGAGCAACCCCGGCCGGTGGCGCGGCTACACCAACGGCGAGGCCACCTACTACCTCGCCCCCGGTGCGGTCCTGCACTACAGCCGCGAGGAGGACGAGCGCGGCACCCCCGAGCACCGCTACACGCTCCTGACCGCCGGCGACCCGACGCCGGTCCCCATCACCAACGTCCGGGACATTCTTGAGGACCTCGCCCCGCGAGCCCGCAAGACCGAGGCCCTCGACGCGGTGGCGCCGAGCACGGTCTGACGGCTCCCTGTGCCGCCCCCTGGCCCGCGCACCGCGCGGAGTCCGGGGACGGTGCGGAGGACCGGACAGCCCGGCCCGGGCCGTACGACGGCCTCACCCACCGCGCAGGAGAACGCCGATGACCGCCACCGTGCTCACCGCCGAGACCCTCATCCGCCGCTACGCCGCCGACATCGGCTACGTCACGCAGCAGACCCCGGCCACCGACCTCGCCGCCCTCATCAGCCAGCTCGATACAGCCGCCCCGCGCTACGAGGCGGCCGGCATCAACGGGCACGAGGACCTGGAGACCGCCTCGTCCCACCTCGACGAGGCCCTCAACAGCACCGACGAGACCTCCCGCGACGTGTTCCTGAGCCGGGCCCACGAGCTCCTGCGCCCGCTCGTCTGGGACATGACGCAGGAGTACCGCACCGCGGCCGGTGACTGACCCGAACCGCCCGGCCCGCTCCGCGTGCGCCCCGCCTTCCTCACGACAGGGCGGGGCGCACGGAGCGGCGACCTCTCCTCCTCACCGCTGCCCTCGCTCTTCGTCCTCCCAGGAGAACTCGCGCTCATGGCCCGTACCTTCACCGCCACGCTCCAGCCGCTCGACACGACCATCCCCGACCCGGCCGTCGTCGTCCTGATCGGTGCCGCCGGTTCCGGCAAGTCGACCTTCGCCTCCACCTGGTCCCCGTCCCAGGTGTTGGAGCTCGACGCGTTCCGGGCGATGGTCTCGGACGAGGCCGGCGACCAAGCCGCCACGGTCGACGCGGTTGCCGCCCTGCGGACCGTCCTGGAAGCCCGCCTGGCCCGCAAGCGCACCACGGTCATCGACGCCACGAACTGCGAGAAGGCCGTACGGGCGGGGCTGGTGCAGGCCGCCCGCCGCCACGGCGTCCCCGCGGTCGCGGTCCTCATGGGCACGCCGGTCTCCCTCTGCGTCATCCGGCAGACCGCCCGCACGCCCGACCGCGCCGTGCCCGCCGATACTGTCCGCGCCCAGCACGCCGCCGCCGTCACTGCCTTCCCCGGCCTGCGCAACGAGGGCTTCGACCACGTCGTCTTCGCCGACACCCTCCACCGCCTGGAGCCGCTGTTGCAGCGGGCCAGCGACACCCGCCGCGCCGACCTCGGCTGGGACGGCCACCCCGGCCTCGGCTCCCTTCTCCTCGTCCGCCGCGTCTTCGGCGATGCGGTCCTGCCGCTGTGGCGGTGGGTCGACGGCTCCACGCTCGCCGGCGGAGACCGGGTCGCCGAGATCACCCTCGGCGCCGACCGCCTCCGCCTCGCCCTGCGCGAGAACGTCGACGGCGAGGGCGATTACGGCTTCGACCTGCTGACCGCCTGCCCCGCCGACGACGAGTGCACCGCCCCGGCCTGGACCCCCGCCCACTCGGTCACCACGCTCCTCGACGCGATCACCGGCGCCCTCGACGAAACGGACACCGTCTGCACCGTCCACGGCGGCCCCGCCGACTACGACCAGGACGACGACCTCGAGTACGCAGACGCGATCCGCGCGTAAGCCGCGCCCCAACGCCTCGCCGGACAACCACAACCCGCCGCGACCCGGCCCCGCCGGGCGCCCGCCGTCACCCCGGGAAGGACACCAACGCATGAACATCACGATCACCAACACGTACGGCAACGCGCACAACGTCAGCGAGACCAACCCGGCCCACGTCACGAGCTGCAACTCCTACCGGCTGCCCCTCGTCGGCACCATTGCCCCGGGAAACCCCGGCTACGAGGACATGGTCGAGATGCTGCGGGAGAACGGCCACGACACCCGCCCCGAGGGCTACGGGCTGATCTTCCTGGAGTCCGAGGAGTTCAGCGCGATCTACTTCGGATCGATCGAGCAGATCGAGCAGTACAAGCGCGAGAACGCCGACGGCAAGGCGACCTTCGACGCCTCGCAGGGCGTCATGTACGCGAAGTGGCCCCACGGCAAGGGCTGGGACGACTTCGTCCCCCGCGTCTTCTGGAACCAGGCCCAGCGTGGCGCGCTCGCGGACGGCGTCGGCCTCGTCACCGCCTTCGCGCACACCGAGATCCCGGGCGCCGAGGTCATCGTCTACGAGTTCGAAGGCACGTGGAGCCGCGGCGGCACCCCGCAGCAGATGGTCACCTACCACTGCACCGCCTGCCACCTGGACACCTTCCACAGCGGCGGGGACGTGCACGAGAACGCCGGCCCCGACCGCCGTCGCTGGGCCGCCCGCCAGGCCCGCCAGCACATCATCAGCGCCGCCCGGCACGGCGTCGGCGGCACCAACAGCGCCTGCCGCCCCAACAACGGCGCGATGCTGCGCGCCGTGAACGCGGTTGCCCGCGACATGTGGGGCACCCCGGGCAACGCCCTGCCGGACACCGACGACGCGTACTGCGCCACCAAGGGCCCCTGCTCGATCATCCGCGAACTCCGCGCCGGAGTCCGCCCGCCCGTCTACCGCGCCTGACGGACACTCCGCGCCGACCCGCCTTCCCCCTTCCGACTCTCGCCGGGCCGGGCCCTTCCCACCACGGGCCCAGCCCGCTCTTCTCCCGCGTGAGGAACACCCACATGCACCTCGCTTCCTCTGCCGACCGGCTGCCCGAGATCCGGGCCCGTCTCGCCGCGCTGCCCGACACCGCCTGGCGCCAGCGCCCCGGCGACAGCGGTCTGATCGAAGACCCGCGCGCGACATCTACCGCCTGGTCGCCCAGATGGTCGAGACGGCCGACGTCGTCGACGACCACCGCGGCTACTGACCGCCCCCGTGACCGCAAGCGCAACCGTTCCGGCCCGGCCCCCCTGGGCCGGAACAGCCCCCCTTCCCTCTTCGTCGCGACCGCGACGGGCTTCCACGCCGCCCCAGCCACCAAGGCCGGGGGGACGCGGTGGCCCCTCACGCACCAGACAAGGAAGGAGATGGGTCGTCATGCCGAACCCCGAGTTCTACGAGGTAGACGTCCCGATACACGACACCGCCAACCCGGCCCGCAGGGGTCTGCACGTCTTCACCGGCGTCGCTGACTCCCCGGCCGCGGCCCTGCGCCGCGCCCACGAGGTGTACGACGCCGCGCTCGCCGCGCACGGGGCCGGCCTCGAGATCCCCGGCAAGCAGCCGGACAGCTGGGGAGCGTCCGGGCTGCGGCCCGGCTGGCAGATGGAGTGGACGGCCGCGAAGGCCGGGCCCTGGCACAACCCGCTCAGCTGCACCACCCGCAGCGGCTTCGCGCTGTAGCTCCGCCCCGGGACAGACGCACATCGGCGTCCAAACCAGTCCGCCTGCCCCGGGTTCACCCATCCCGTACGAGACGAGAGGGAGATCCAAGTATGGCCTCCGTCACGCGCGTTCCGGGCCCGATCGGGCAGCGCGCTCTCCTCATCACCACCCTCGCGGTCCCGCTCACCGGCTGGACCCTCCACGCCCTCACGCTCCACCGGCGCCTCGCGGCCGAGCGCCGCGACCCGCTGACCGGCGCCCAGCGCCGCGCCGCGTTCGAGCACCGCGCCCAGCGCCTCCTCGCCCGCCACCGGCAGGACTCCCTGCTCTGCCTGGTCGACCTCGACCACTTCAAGGGTCTGAACGACACCCACGGCCACGCCGCCGGCGACGCTGCGCTCGCTGCGACCGGCGAGCGCCTCGCCCACTGGGCCGGACCCCACGGAGTCGTCGGCCGCCTGGGCGGAGACGAGTTCGCCGTCGCCACCCGCACGGACACCCTCGTCGGCGAGGACGCGATCGGGCAGCACCTCCAGGCCCTCGTGGACGCCCTGCACGAGCCCGTGCCCACCGAGGCCGGGCCCGTCGCGGTCGCCGCGTCGGTCGGCGCCGCCGCCCCCGACTACCTCGGCATCCACGCCCTGCCCGCCCTGATGCGCGGCGCGGACGTCTCCATGTACCGCACCAAGCACTCCGGCCACTACGGCTGGGCGGAGATCGAGGACCTCCAGACGCCGACCGTCAACGGACGTCGCGTCGGCCGGCCCGGAACCGCGCTGGAGCGTGCCGCATGAGCGACCCCACCCTTCCCGCCGACCCGGGCACCTGGGTGCGGGGCATCACGAACCGCCAGCCCTGGACCACCTGCGTCCTCGCCGGAAAGACCATCGAGAACCGGCCCGTGCACTGGCCGTGGCGCGGCTGGCTCCTCCTGCACGCCGGACAGACCACTGAACGCGCCCCGCTGCGTGACCCGCTGGTCGCCACCGCGATCCGCGGCCGCGACCTGCACACCGGCGCCGTCATCGGCATCGCCCGCCTGACCGACTGCCACCAGGACCCGGCCGGCACCCCGCCCTGCTCCCCCTGGGCCCAGACCGATGCCTGGCACCTGGTCCTGGCCGACGTCCACGAGCTCCCGCTGCCGATCCCCGCCGTCCGCGGGCAGCTCGGCGCGTGGAAGCCGACGCAGGCCCTCGTCGACCAGGTCCGCCTCCAGCTCCCCCAGCTCACCCCGGAGTCCGCGTCATGAGCCGCATCCACCACACCGAGCCCACGCCCGACCCCCGTTTCCCCTTCCCGCACACCCCCGCCCCGACCCGCTGCCGCACGCGCCCCGAGCTGTTTGACCTCGGCTTCGGCGACCTCAGCGGCGACACGAAGAAGGCGGCGCACAAGAGGCTGGAGCAGGCGCGGCGTGCCTGCTCCGCCTGCCCGGTCGTCACCGCCTGCCTGCGGTGGGCGCTGGTCAACGAGACCCCGGAGAACGTCTTCGCGGGCACCACCCCCGCCCAGCGCCGCGTCCTGCGCCGCCGCCTGGCCGACCGGCTCGGACCCGACTGGGTCGACGTCCTGGCCGCCCGGGACCAGGCCCGCCGCGAGCGGGCTGCCGCTGCCCGGCACACCCCGCTGCCCGTGTCCCAGGCCCGCATCGTCCACCTCGACCGCGAACTCAACGGCCCCCTTTACGTGCTGCCGCGGCTCACCTCCGAGGAGCAGCGGCTCAACTGCTCCCGGCTCGAGGCCTGCCTCAAGGCCGCGTAGGAGGCGCCCGTGTTCAACGACCTGACCGTCAGCGCCCAGGCCGGAGCGCTGGCCGTGAACCCCAGCCCGGCGCCCCAGCTCACCGCCGCCGCGCGGACCGTCGCGCGTCACGCCCGCGACACCACCGACCTCGCGCTCCTCCTGGACGTCCTCGGACTGCCCGCCACCACCCACCCGCTCCCGGAAACCGGAGAACCCGCCACCATGACGACCACCACCACCGGCACCCTTTCCGCGCACCAGTCCGTCGCGCTGTCGATGCACGCCGACGGCGCCAGCGAGCAGGCCATCCGCGAGACCACCGGCCTGACCGAGGCCGAGCTGAGCGACCTCATCGCCGACAAGGTTCTCGAACTGCCCCGCGCCGGCGCCTCCGTGACCCCGGTGATCGACGTGCCCGTCATCCCGCTCCCGGGCTCCGACTCCCTGAAGAAGCTGATCGACTGGGCGACCGCGCACCCGGCCGCCTCGGTCCGCAAGAGCGCCGCCCGCATCACCGCCGCCCTCACCGAGCTGTCCGCCCGCCGCGACAGCGAGGCCGCGCAGCGCGAGGCAGAGGCCCGCGTCGCCAAGGCCCGCGAGGCGCTGGAGAAGGCGGAACAGGAGCTGCGTGCCGTGAGGACCGGCACCCGCAACCCGGCCGCCGTCGCGCCCACCCCGATCCGCACCGGCACCAGCGGCGCCTACAGCCGCGACGAGCTCACCGCGATCCGGACCTGGGCGCGCGAGAACGGTCACCAGGTCGCCGACCGGGGCCTGCCGAGCAAGACGGTCCTGGACAAGTACGCCGCCGCCCACCCCACCGCCCCGGCCCGGAAGGCGGGCTGAACCGTGACCGCGATACCCCTGCTTCTCGACGGCTACCTCGACGAGCTCCCCGTCCGCGGCGACGACGGCCTGACCGCCCGCTTCCGGGTGATCTCCTCCCCCACCGACGACAACGTCGACGAGACCGTCTGGGCCTGCCGCACCGCCGACCCGCACCTCGCCCACGCCCTGCTCACCCTGATGCAGCCCGGCGACCTGCTGCGCATCGGCGGCCACCTCGCCGTGCCCGGCCCCGGCGACGGGGGCGGCCCGCGCCTTGACGTCGACGCCCTGGAGCTCCTGGCCGCCGCACCCGCCCGACACCTGGCCGACATGGTTCTCGACCGCTACGGCCCCTACCTCGTCGTCTTCGACCCCGAGGTAGACACCGTGCCTGTCTTCACCGAGACCGGCGCCTGGGTCGGCACCGCCGAGAACGCGGACGCCATCACCGACCTGATCCACGCCCACGAGACCGGCAGCCCGCCCCCCAGCTCCTGAGCCCTTCACCCGCCCACGACCGGCGGAGCCGCCCGCACACCGCCGGGCGGCTCCCCGCCCCGGCGCCCACGCAGCTGCTCCTCGACCTCACCGCCCCGAAGGGACACCCTCGTGAAGCTCACGATCGACCACGCCGACCTTGCCGCGGCCGTCGGCTACGCCGCCCGCACCCTGCCCTCCCGGCCGCCCGCCCCGGTCCTGGCCGGCCTGCTCCTAGACGCCACCGGCGGCGAGCGCCTGTGCGTCCGGGCGTTCGACTACGAGGTCTCCGCCGACACGGCCGCCTCGGCCGCCGTCACCAAGCCCGGCCGCGCCCTGGTCCCCGGACGGCTGCTGGCCGACATCACCGCCACCCTCCGCGGCGACGTCCACCTCGACCTCGACGACACCCGCCTCACCCTGCGTGCCGGCAGTGCACGCTTCACCCTGCCGCTGCTGCCCCTGGAGGAGTACCCCACCCTCCCCGAGCCCGGCACCACCACCGGCACCTTGTCCGCCCCGGCCTTCGCCGAAGCCGTCGCCCAGGTCGCCTGCGCCGTCAGCCGCGAGGAGGCCCTGCCGGTCCTGACCGGCGTCAGCCTGCGCCACGACCACGAGGCCGGCACGCTCACCCTCTCCGCCACCGACCGCTACCGCTACGCCGTACGCACCCTGCCGTGGAAGAACGCCGCCCTCCCCGACACCAGCGCGGTCATCCCCGGCCGCGCCCTCCTCGACGCCGCCAAGGCCGCCGCCGACGACGCCACCGTCGACCTCGCCCTCCCGGCCGGCAGCGGCCTGTTCGCCCTGCGCGGCGAGCAGCACACCACCACCATCCGCGCCCTGGACGGCGAGCTGCCGAAGTACGCCGCGCTGTTCCCCACCGAGTTCGCCCACACCGCCACCGTGGAGATCGCCGCCCTCAAGTCCGCCGTCCAGCGCGTCGCCCTCGTCTCACCGAAGAAGGACGGCCCGGTCCGGCTCACCTTCACCCACGACGGCACCCTCGTCCTGGAGAGCGGCAGCGGCGACGACGCCCAGGCCCTCGACGCCGTCGACACCGCCCTCAACGGCGACGGGCTCACCATCGCGTTCAACCCGACCTTCCTCCTCGACGGGCTGAACGCGCTGACGGACGAGTCCATGACCTTCGGCTTCACCTCGCCCACTAAGCCCGCCGTCCTGCGCGGCCACAGCAGCGACGCCCAGGCCCTGCGCTACCTCCTCATGCCGATCCGCCAGACCGACTGACCCACCCCGGGGGCCGGGACCAACGCGGCCCGACCCCGTTCCACCCGACCCGATCCCCACCGAGCACCCGTTCAAGGAGCCGACCATGACCGACACCCACGAGAACCACGCGACCATCCGCTACACCGCCGACGTCGTCGCCGTCACCGACGACGACCGTGTCCTGCTCATCAAGCGGAACTGGGACCCCTACGAGGGCCACTGGGCACTCCCGGGTGGCCATGTCGATGACGGGGAGACCGGCCTCCAGGCCGCCGTCCGCGAGCTGGAGGAGGAGACCGGCGTCCGCGTCGCCGAGGACGAGCTGCGCCTAGTCGGCGTCTGGGACCAGCCCGACCGCGACCCGTGCGGCCGGTACGTCACCGTCACCTACCTCGCCACCGTCCCCGCCAACACCCAGGCCACCGCCGGAGACGACGCCCGCGACGCCCGCTGGTGGCCCCTGACCGACCTCCCCCAGCCGCTCGCGTTCGACCACGCCGACATCCTCAACGCCGTCCTGCGCCCCACCCGCTGACCCCACCGCGCCCACACCCACGTCCGACGGAGCCGCCCGAACACCACAGGGCGGCCGCCCCCGTTCCCGCCCTTCACCTCGAGCAGGAGATTCCCCTTGCACCCGATCCGTCTGATCTCGTTCGGCTACCTGCACCTGACCACCGGCCCGGACGGCCAGCCCATCCCGCCCGCCGCCGACCGGATCGAGGACGTCCGCGACCGCCTCCGCGACCCCGCCGCCGCACGCGACATCCTCGACCTCGACGGCCTCAACCCCCGCGTCCAGGACATCGTCCTCAACACCCCCGGCGCCCGCGAGCTGCTCGCCAACCTCGCCGAGTACGCCGACCTGCCCGCCGGCCCTCGCCGCATCGCTATCGGTTGTGCGGGCGGGAAGCACAGGGCAGCCGGCCTCGCTGAACTCCTTGCCCGAGAACTCCGCGCCCGCGGCCGCCAGGTCGACGTCGACCACCTCCACGTCCATCTCCCCCGCGTCCTCAAGCCGGCCGACACCGGGGCGAGCGCATGACCACCACCGGCCTGTACGACCTCGTAACCAGTGCTGGCGACAACGGCACCATGCACCCCGCGGAACAGATCTGGACACCTGACCAGGACTCGGCCGTCCTCGGCTTCACCCCGGTCCTCGGCGGCCTGCACATCATCGGCCTGCCCGCCCCGGATGCCGACGAAGGCGACCACCCGGCGCTCTTCGTCCTCCTCGGCCACCACCGCTGGGCCACCACCATCCACGCCGCCGCCCTCTACATGGACCGCGCCCACGCCTGGAACCGCTGGTGCCTCTACCCCGGCGACGACCCCGACGAGGCGATCCCCCGCATCCCGCGGGCCGTCCACGCCCACGCCGCGATCCAGCGCCACCCTGACGACACCTGGTACCTCGTCTGGGCCCGACCCGACGAGCTCGGCACCGTCCAGGTCACCGCCATGCGGCACCCCGCCGCGCTGGCGACCGCAGCCGCGATGCCCGATCCCGATCGGGACCCCCAGGTCGCGGTCTGGGCCCGTTGAACGCCGCAACACCAAGAAGGCCGGCACCCCACGAACCCGTGGGGTGCCGGCCTTCCTGCGTTTCAGGGTGGTCGGCTACGCGCTGACCTTCTCGGCTGCGGAGACGTTGGAGACACGATCGAGCAGCAGCTCCGCTACAGCCAGCAGATCTTCCGAAGAGAGCCCTGCCACCAGGGCATCCACGACCTGCTCCGGGGAGGAGCACGGCACGATCAGCTGCTGCTGGCCTGCCACCGCCGGCCCCGGGGTATTAACGGCGTTAACGGTTTCGCCCAGACTCCCCTGCTCGTCGACTCCGGCGGTCGGGGTATTAACGGCGTTAACGGTTACGTCCGGGGTCGTCTGGTCGTCGGTTCCGGCAGCTGGGGTATTAACGGCGTTAACGGTCTGGCCCTCGTTGGCCTCCGAACGAGGGGACCGTTGGCGGGGCGTCTTGGCCGCCGTGATGGCCTTCTGCGCCTCCTCGGCCTGCTTCTCCTTGGGCAGGCGGCCGATCCGGCGGGCTGGCTCGACCTTCAGATTGCCGGTCTCGACCTCCTTCTGCAGGTCGTCCGTGAGCTCCAGAAGTGCGAGGCGCTGCGAGACCCAAGGGGGGGTCATGCCGAGCCGTTTGGCGACCTTCCCCTGCGAGCCGTGGAAGCGGACTAGCTCCTGCAGGGCCCGCGCCTGGTCCAGGGGAGCGACATCCACGCGGTGGACGTTGGCGATCAGAGCGGTTTCGAGGATGTCCGCGGCCGTCGCCGCGAGGGCGTCGTTGACGTCGATACGAAGCTCTTCGAGACCGGCCTCCTTGGCCGCTGCCAGTCGACGGTTACCGTCGAGGACGACGTATTCCGCCTCCCCGAGGGCCTCTTCCTGCCCAGGGTGAGCCGACAGGAACGCTGCCCGCCGTGCCACCGTGACGGGCTGGATCTGTCCCCGCTCGCGAAGGGACGCCGCCGTCTCTTCGATCTCGGTGAGTTCTTCCCGGGGGTTGAACGGGTTGTGCGCCAGGAGCTTCAGCTCGACCGACGCCGGGGGCCGCTTGCCCTCGCCCTTCATGATCTGGTCGCGGGTTCGCACCCGCCGTGGTGCTGGCTTCTCGGTGCCCTCTTCGCCGTCCACGCTGAATCCAGCGGTGACGCGACGGGTCGGCCGGGTCATACGGCAAGCTCCTTCGCCAGTTCGCGCATCACGTGCGCATGCTCACTGTCCGGGGCGTACTCAAGCAGCGGGATCTCGCCGTCTGCCGCCTCCCGGCCTTCCTTCAGGTCCCCGATCACCGCGAGGACGGAGGGGGAGCTGCTCTTCTCCCACTCCTGCTTGTTGTGCTGCACGAGCTTCCCTCGGCGGCTGTCGTAGGCGTTGACGATCAGCCCGAGGTAGTCGACCGAGATGCGGCCCTTCTTCTGCAGGTCCTCCATCTGGGACCTCAACAGGCGGAAGGCGCGGTGCGAGGCCTTGTTGGCCCACACCGGGGTGAGCACCCCTGAGCGGTCGGCGAGCTCGCCGTCGCGCCGGCGGACGTAGTACAGCGCGGTGTCCATGTTCAGGCCGAGGCTCGGCGGCCCGTCGATGATGACGACGTCGTAGTCGTTCTCGATCGGCTCCAGAGCGCGCTCGAGCGCCGCCTCGCTGAAGCTCACCTTCGACAGGACCACGTCGCGCAGGAAGGCGTCGTCAGAGGCGGGCAACAGGTGCAGCCTGTCTCCGAAGATCTCGCCGTCGAGGGCGACGAGCAGCTCGCCGATGTGCGCCTTGGCTGATCCGTCCATGTGCATCATCAGAGTCTCGACGTCGTCCTCGTACATGAGGTCCTCGAAGCCGAGCTCGGCGGTCATGTGCCCCTGAGGGTCGTAGTCGACGAGCAGCACGCGCTTGCCGGCCTCGGCGAGCGCCTGGGCGATCCCGGAGGACAGGAACGTCTTACCGACCCCGCCCTTCTGATTGGCGATCAGGATCCGGACGACCGGCTGAGCGACCAGAGGTGCGGACGGAGAGGGGTGCCTCTCGAGCCACAGGGTCAGCGCCTGCGCGAGCCCCTGGACGTAGGTGACCCCACGCTCGGAGCAGGCCGCTTTGAAATTGTCGGGCTCGCCGGCCGGGAGGAAGGTGCCCCAGGTCTTCGCACCCTCGGTCTTCACCTCCGGCAGATCCTCTTCGGTGTACCAGGCGTTGATGGCGTGCTCGGCCGCGTCCTGGATGTCCATTCCGTGCTCAAAGGCCCGGATCTTCAAATGCCTGCGCAGCTGAGGAGTGAGGGAGGTAATTAGCTTCTCTCGCTCCCCTCGGGGGTTGGGGATGCTCATGCAGCCGAACATTACTAGGTCGACTGTGTCTTGAAGTAGCCGCCACACCGCTGTGCGCCCCTCTCGGGGCCTGGTGCGACTCTTGACGCCCCTTCATGTCGGCGACCATGAGATCGGCCGTACAGACCCCCATTCTGGGCGTCGCTTTTCTGGCGATCTAGGGTGTTCGTCCGTTTCGGGCGACCGGTGACCCGTCTCATCGAAGTTTGACGAGTCTCGCCGAAGCTTGACCGGTGAGGGTTTGTCTCATCGAAGTTCGCCCACTGGTTCAGAACGTGTCGTCTTCGATGGCGTTGGGGTTTTCGTTTAGGCGCGCTCGGCGTCGCGGTCGCGGAGGCTGCAGGAGAGACAGCGTCAGGTGATCTTGACCAATTGGACCGCACAGCCACGTCGTCCTGGAAGAATCCCGGCATGGCACGCACCCCCCGACCGCGACCGGCGGACCAAGCGCAGGTCCGCCTCACCCCACAAGACCTTGAGAAGCTCAAGGCCGTAGTGCTCGACGCGAACGCCTACGGCCACGCGCGGCCCGACCTCGACCAACTCGGCCGCTGGGCTCGGCGCCTCGCTGGGATGGGAGTCGAGACCTGGGTGCCAGAACCCGTTGCCTGGGAGTGGGCGGAACACCTGGCCAGCGACTGGCAGGTCCTGAAGGGCGCGGCCCGCAGCGAACGAAAGCGGCTGCAGAGCGCGGGCCTCGACGTACCAGCGCCAACCGGATACGCCACTCGCGACGACGTGATCACAGCGGTGCTGGAAAACCTCGCCAAGGTCCCTAACGTGAAGATCATCAAGCTCACCGGCCGCAGCGCAATCGAGGGGTTGAAGGACCAGGTTCTCCTCCGCCCCCCAGCGAAGCGCAAGGGAGCGGCAGACCCCGCCGAGGCCATCAAAACGGGCGCGAGCGACAGCGCCTGGCTCCGTGATGTCCTCGAACTCGCTGACCCAGACGAGGTCCTCATCGTCACCAGCGACGGCGACGTCCCCGCAGCGTTTGAGGCGTGGAAGAAGCCCGTACCCAATCTGCGGACCTTGGCCCAGCTGCGTCCGACGCTTTTCGACCTCAGCGTGGACGACGGGCACGCGCGCTCCGCGATCATCCGCTACCTGACCGCGCTTCTTCCCGCCGATCAGCAGGACGAGGATGCGCTCGACATCGGCCGCATCGTGGGGCTGGAAGCGGCCTTCACCCGCAAGCTAGATGAGGAAGACACCGGCCTCAGCCCCAGCAGCTACGGTGCCTCCGTGACCGGCCTCGTCGCGCTGGCCGGCATCGGGGTCGTCCGCGTAGAAGCGGGTGAGAGCGCAGAGCAGACGCCAGCCGACCGGAGGCGTGAACCCACCGACCCCGGCACGGCGAATCGGGAGACCGCCGACGCGATGGTGTTCTTCCTGGCGACCGGCGAGGCAACCATCCAGAGGCTGCTGCACGGCGGCGACCCTGAAGTAGCGGTCGTTCCGATCAGCAACGTCCTGGTGCGCGCCAACCTCACGTTCCAGTTCGCTGATGGGGTCATCACCTCCATGTCGGCCGACACCGACGCCACCGCCATACTCCTTGAGCGGGCCTTCGACGAGAGCGACGAAGCGGAAACTGATCTAATCGAGGCCCTGAACACGGTCCCCGGCATCGCGGTGAAGGACGGAGTTCTCGAGGACCGGCAGCAGTTCGACATCCCGGGAACGGGCGCTCACGTCGTCATCGACGTGACCCGTGACGGCGAGAACTGGACCGCGGAGATCGACCTCCGGCTCGGCAACGATGACGAGGGAACACTGGTCGGCACGATCGGCGTGGAGTGCGAGTACGACGCGGACACCTGGTGGGGCGGCAGCCGGGACGGCTTCCAGAGGCCCGACGCCTACCCCGTGGCCGTGTACGGCGATGAACTGCACGAACGCCACGGCATCTGGTCTCTCCCGGCCTGGCTGCTCGAGCACATCGCCTGGCCCAGGTTCCCGGTGCTCGCCGCGGAGACGCAGCCAGCAACGACAGATGACGAACCCGCCGACACCTGAGCGGACGGACGGCTGTCACTGTACTGGCGTCCACGCCACTGCCAGTTGCGGTCGAGTGACCTCGTTAATGGCCGGTCAAACTTCGTTGAGACTGCTCAAACTTCGGTGAGACAGGACACTCCTGTCTCACCCTGAGTGCGTCTCACTGGAGTCAGAGCGGTCCGGGTGGAGGGCTGGCGGCGATGCCAAATTTCTCAGCGAGGGTTGAAGCGTGCCGCCACCGAGTTGCCGCGTACGTCACCACTTTCGTGCTGGTCCTCGCCACGAACAAGGCGCTGGTGCTGAGCGGGACTGTTTCCTACAGCGTGTGGGGCTGGATCTGGTTCGCGCCCCTCCTGCTGGCCGACGCGAAGCTCAAGCAGGCCCGGCGGCTGGCCCGGCAGCGGGTGATTGCTGCGATGGAGGCCCGGCACGCCGGAGCCGCCGCCGCGGGCTAGGTTTCAACAATGAACGCCGCAGGCTCTCGTGCCAGCATCCAGGGGCGCCGCACGAGCGCGGATGGCCTCAGATCGAAGACGACGAGCCCGCGGCTCCCACGCAATGTCTAGCCGTGCATGTCGAGCCCATGCAGCGTTGCTGCGGACCATCGCCTCGACCGGCCAATGCTCCACTCCGCAGAGCGGAGCGTCGCTCCGGGAAGCGGCCCCCGCGCTCCGGCTGTCCGTACCTGCAGGCAGACTGTGCGGATGCGTGATGTGCTGACGGAAGACCAGGCTCCGGCTGCCCCGCGGGCGATGGCACTAGCCGCTCCGGGGGCAGACGAGTCTGCTCCGGGGATCCAGCCGACCGTTCCGCCTGCACGGAACAGCGTTCCGCCCACAGGCGGAGCTGTTCCGCCCGCAGGTGGAGCCCCGACCCGGGCGGCCTCCGGGGAGAAGGCCGATACCCCGGCCACGCCCAAGCCTTGGTCGATGAAGGCGATGCGTTGGGTGGTCGTCATTTCTGGCGTTTGCGCGGCCGGTGTCGCCGGTATCGGGTTCGCCGGTTCCTACGCCGCGCTGCGGGACCTTGCTCAGTTTCATGGATTCGGTGCCTACTCGTACGTCTTCCCGATCGGCATCGATGCGGGGATCATCGCCATGTACGGCCTGGACCTGGTTCTGGTCTCGCGGCGGATGCCCAAGCCCGTGCTGCGGCTGGTGGCCCATATCCTGACCCTGGCCACGATTCTGTTCAACGCGGCCTCGGGTGATAAGCCGGTGAAGGATGACCCGCTGGGCGCCTTCATGCACGGCGTCCTCCCGCTGCTCTTCGTCGCCGTCGTTGAAGCCCTACGCCACCTGATCATCCGCACCAACAAGCTGGTCCTGGCGATCGAGTCGGACGGCATCCCGCTCCATCGCTGGCTGCTGTCCCCCTGGAAGACCTGGTTCCTGTTCCGGCGGATGAAGCTCTGGGCCGTCACCTCCTATGCCCAGATGGTCGCCATGGAGCAGGAGCGGACCGTCTACCGGGCCTGGCTCCAGCACCAGCACGGCCGCCAATGGAAGAGGAAGGCCGGAGCTGCCGAGATGCTGCCCTTCACCCTGGCACCCTTCGGGCTGGGTGTGGAGGAGGCCCTGGACCTGCCCCGCAAGCAGCAGGAGGACGCCGACCGGCGCCTGGACGCCGAACAGGCGAGGATCGCGGCCGCCGCCGAGCGCGATGCGCAGCGCGCACTGGAAGAGGAGGAGCGCCAGGCCGACGCGACGATCCGGCGCATGAGTATCGGTGCGAAGGTGACCACGGCCGAACATCACATCGCGGCACAGACCGCCACCTCCGAGACGGAGGCCCATGCGGCCGAGGCATCGGCGAAGGCGGCAGCGGAGGCAGCGGAGAAGACCGCTCTGCTCTCGGCGGAGTCGGCCCTTCGGCTGGCGGAGCGGCAGGCTGCGGAGGCGGAACGGAAGGCAGTGGAGGCGGAGCGGCTGGCCGCGGAGACGGAACGCGAGACCGTGGAGGCGGAGCGTGCCGCGGCACGGCAGGAGCGGGCGGAGAAGACGGCCACCGAGGCCGAAGCCGAGGCTCGGGCCGCGGCCGCCCGGCTCCGGTCCGAGGAGGACCGCTTGATCCGCGTACAGGTGGAGGCGGAGACAGCCCGGGCAGAGGCAGCAACGCAGACCGCGGAGGCGGAGCGCAAGGAAGCCGTGGCACGACAGGCGGAGGCCGACAGGCGTACCGCTCTCGCCCGCGAGGCAGCGGCCCGGGCCGAGCTGGCCGCGCAGGAAGCCGACGACGCCGCCCGCCTGAGCCCCCGTGAGCGCGGCGAGCGTCAGGTGGCCCGCATGATCCTGGCCGCTCACCATGCTCTCCCCGAGCACGAGCGGCCCATCGAGCCGGACATGTACGCCGTGACGCTGGAGGAGATCGGCAGCGTTCTCAATGTCGCCCGTACGGCTGCCAGCGAACGCCGGCAAGCTGCCGCCGACCTCATCAAGAACGGCTACACCGGCTGACCCGCTCCATCTGGTTCGGCCGCAGGGCGGCACCCGTCTCTCTTGAGGGGTGCCGCCCTGCGGCGTTCGAGGACGGACACCTGGCATCAGGCAGCGGCACGTCGCCGGCCCGGAAGGCCTATCGGTCGAGGCAGGAAGCGGGCCTGCGAGAGGACCGTCAAAGCCTGCTCACCGTCTGCTCAACCGGCGACAGGATCCGGCTCTGCCGGTGATTGGGCACCCTCCCGCTCAGGAGTGACCCGACTGCTCTGACCTGTGCTTCTAGTGGTGGGTCACTGTTTGGGTCACCGGCGGAACAGCAACCCACGCAGTGACCCAAACAGTGACCCACCACATCGCCGGCTTCCTCGGAAGGCGGCCACCGGACAGCCAGGGCGAGTGCGTGGCCCGTCTGTGATCACGGACGGGTGAGCCGTGGCCAAGAGAGCGCGCGGCGCCCCGGAGCCGGTCGGGAACGGAAAAGGGTGGGACCACCGGCTCGGCGGTCCCACCCCTTTGCGGTGATGGGTCAGCGGCGGGTGGCCTGCACCATACGAATGGCCTCGGAGGTCTCCTCTTCCATGGCCCACCCGTGGTCCACGAGGAGAGCCTCAAGCCGCTGAATGGCTTCCTCGAGTCCGGAGTGGTCACCCAGGAGAGCCAGGGCACGGAAGCGGTGGCGCCAGAGCTCCTCGCGTTCCCGGGCTACCTCCAGGCCGCGGCTGGCGGCCCACAGCGCGCCCGGGCCGTCACCGGCTTCGAGGTACCAGTTCGCCAGCAGGCTGGCGCTGTTGACGACCTTGTCGTTGATGTCCTCCACGATCGGCTCGGCCCAGCTGTAGTAGGTGGAGCTGACGCCGGAGAAGGGGCGGCCGCGGACGAGTTCGAGCGCGCGGCGGAGCAGCCCCTGGCCTTGGTCGCGGGGGACCTGGAGAGCAACGTCGTTGAGGAGCTGGAACTGGATCCAGTCGCACTCCACCCCGACGAGCCGATGGCCTTCGGTGTGCTTGGCCATGCGCCGGAAGAAGGGCTGGCCCTCATCGTCGAGGCCGAGCCACCGCCGCACATCACGCAGGCGGGTGTTGCGGGTATTGGGGTTGGTCAGCCCGCCGCGAGGCGAGAGGACCTCGTCGATCTGAGGGGCTGTGGCGCCGGGGTGAAGGACGAGGTACGCGGCCAGTTCCATGGCCCGGGTGCGGCGGTTGGAGTCGACCGTGCCGCGGGCTCCGGTGACCTCCACCGTGCCCAGGATGCTGACCACGGGCCGGTCCTGGGGGAAGTTGACGTCCGGTTGCTCTGCCCCGGGTGAACCGGCTGCGAGCGCGACAGCGTTGGCGGGAGACTGTGCTGGGGGAGTGGACGGGACTGGGCTGGGCAGCCGGACACTGATCTGTGGCAGCGCTCGCGAGGAGGGGAGGACCACGTGCCCCGGCGCTGCGGAGGCAGGCATCACCGGCACTACCGGAATGACGCCAGCGCTGCCGACGGTGGCACCGGCAGAGGGTGCGGAAGGAAGGGCGGTCGCCGAAGCCTCGACAACGGTTTCGCCGTCGGCCTCAGACCGGTCCTCCTCTTGATCTTCTTCCTCACCCGCGTCTTGAGGATCCTCGTCGAGATCGGCGAGGACTGACAGCAGACTCGTCGCCGCCCTACCTGTACCCGGGCCCGGCTCCGGTGAGGGAACGGTGGCCGTGGCGGTCTCGAGACCGGGGAGGAGCTTGGCCAGTGGGACAGGTTCTGCGGCAGGTACGCCGGTGGGGGAGTCCGCTGTCACCGCGAGCGTGAGGATGTCGGCGTACTCGTCGTCGCTGCACATCGACAGCACGCAGTGCAGCGAGGTGTTCGGCACTGTAAGGACGGGGGCATCGGTGTCGATCTCCCACACCTCATTGGCGGCCGCACGGGCGGGCTGCGCTCCGCTGGTGATCACCGCGGTGGACGACAGAGGCTCGGCGTCCAAGATGTTGTCCAGCCGGCTGACGGCTTCGGGAGCAGGGCAGGTATCGAGATCGGAGAGCACCACCAGGGGCTGGAACTCCTCGGCGTCGTTCGACACACGGGCGTGGAACAGATCCGGCAGATCCACATCGGCCATGAGCTGCTGCTGGTCGGCGTGGTGTGCACCCGCTGCGGCGGCGGCCGATTCGAGGTCCTGATGCGGCTGGACCCGCTGGGCGTCGAGCAGCGACAGACCCGGGGCGGTGTCCTCACCCGCGACCAGGACATCGACCTGGCCCAGCGGAGACAAGGCCAGCGAGATGCCCAAGGTGCGCAGCATCTGCAGGCGGCGGCTTCCCGTCAGGTGCAGCGCACCGAACTCCTCCAGGTCGATGAGGAGGACGCCGCCGTTGGTGTCTTCCCCCAGTTGTACGAGTCCCGGGTACGGAGCGGCGACCTCGGCAAGCTCGTCGTTGTCCATGAGCTCGGTGGAGCTGGCCGGGCACCACCACAGCTCTGGCCGGTCCTTGACGGCGGTGAACGGAGCCACCGCCTCGAGCGGGTTCTTGGCATCGCTGTTGTCCGTGGTCTCGGACAGGTGCAGCAGGATGCCCTCGGCACCCAGTTGAACGGCCGCCAGAGGCGGCAGCGCCCGATCCTCGGCAGCAAGGCGGGAGGCGAGCGTACGCAGCGCGGTGTCCAGAAGCAGCAGTTCCGAGGTTGAGTCCATGCTGCGCAGTGCCTGCTCGGTGACCGCTGCACGACCGGTGGGCATCACGATGGCTGTGCCGTTTTCACGGCGGCGCCGCTGCAGGGTGCGCCGTCGCCGGAGCATCAGTACCACGCCCCCCGCGACCAGAGTGCCCCCCGCTGCGGACAGGAAGATGCCGGCGGAGTCGTTGGCGCTCGGATCGACGGCGGGCACTGGAGTTCTCGTGGCGCTGGGGGTGGGGACGGGGGCCGGGCTGGTCGGGGGCTGAGCGGTGGGGGAAGGAGACGGGGTGGCGGCGGGCGGGGCGTCCTGGTCGGCCTCGGAGCCCGCTCCGGGGGTACTCGGGGATGGCAGCTCCTCCGAGGGCTGGGTGTCCTCGGTCGGAGCGGGTGTCTTCGGCTTGGCCGTGCTGCGGTCCGGGGCCGGTGCGCTGGGGGTTTTGGTTCCGGGTAGGTCCAGCACTTGGCCGGGGAGGATCACGTCGGGGTTGTTGAAGGTGCCGCCGCCCGGCATCGGTTCGCCCTTGTTCGCCTCGTAGATGGCGGTCCAGTTCTCGGGGTTGCCATGTGCGCCGGCGATCTCCCAGAGGCTGTCACCTTCGCGAACCGTCACTTCGGTCGGCTGCTCGGTACCGGCTGCACCCGCGGGGAAGCGGCTGTCACTGGTGTCCCCGGCCGCCGGACCTGCGGTGTGCTGCAGCCCGGGCTCCGTCCCGGACACCACCGTCTGGCTCGCCGCAGCGTTGGCGCGGGTGGCCTCTCCCGTGCGCTGGTGAGTGCTGCTCCCTTCCTTCACCGTGTGCATGGTGGGACCTGCGGCAGCCGGGGGCGTGGTGTCTGTGGGGGCGTGGGGGAGAGCGAGGATCCATCCGGGCTGGATCGGGGCGTCGACATTGAAGATGGTGCCGTCGGCCATTCGCTGGCCTTCGTTCGCGTCGGCGATCTTCGTGTAGAGCTCGCCGTGTCCGTAGAGCTTCTCGGCGATGCTCCACAGGCTCTCGGCCGGCCGCGCGTCGCGGACGGTGTACGTAGGCGCTGCCGCCCGCTCCGTACCGGCCGTCTCGGCGGCGCGCTCGGACGGTGCTGCCGTCGTCACAGAGCCCGGGTGGACGATGTCAGCCGCCGCGGTGGCGGTGATGGGCGCTGCGAGGGCGGGGGTCGCGGAGGCGAGGGTGCTGGAGGCGAAGAGAACGAGAACCCCGGAAACGAGCGTGCCGGCGGCACGTTGTGACAGGCGCAGTCCGGGAAGGGCTGGGGCGCGGCGGCCGCGGAGTTGGGCGGGGATCTCGAGCAGGACGGAGAGGGTGAAGCTGGCCCAGGCGATCCAGCCGATCGCGCACAGGGCGAGCATGAAGGCGGCGCCGGTGTCCTGGCGGGTGAGCAGGTGGGCGATGGCGTCGGTGCCCTGGCCCCAGACGGCGGTGGTGGTGGCGTAGAGGAGCCAGGGCAGGCCGGCCAGGAGAGCGGTCAGGACGACCGTGGACACCAGGGCGCGCAGCAGGCGCCGCCCGAGGGAGCGGGGAGCGGGCATCAGCGGTCAGTCCTTCACAGGTCGGGTCGTGCCGTGTAGCAGGGTCGCGGAGCTGCTGGCGTGGACGGTCCAGGTGTTGGGGACGAACACGCCTTGGTAGGTGCCGGTCGCGCGGATAGTGATGCGGCGGCCGTCACCGGAGACGGTGACCGTGCCGTGGACCCCGGCCTTGCTGAGGTATGCGCGGGCGGCGGAGGCGGCGGTCTCGGGGTCGGCGACGACGCCTTCGCCGGTGACGGCGCGGGCGGGGTCGATGGCCTGGGCGGCTGCGCGGGCTGCTTCGGTGGCGATGCCGTCGGTGCGTTCGTGGGCGCGGGTGACGCCGAAGGCGTCGACGGCGAGGAAGCCTCCGAGGAAGAGCAGAGGGACGGTGATGATGGCGACGAAGGGGGAGATCGCGCCGCGGTCGTCTTTCCAGTTCCACCGTCTGGGGTGCTTGGGGCTCATCCGCGCTCCCGGTAGGCGTCGACGATCGAGGTGAAGGAGGAGGTCATCGTGCGTACGTCGGGGCCGCCGCCGAGGAGGAGCAGGTCGCCCAGGGGGACGGTGCACGAGACGGTCACGGTGACCGAGGAGACCTGGCCGAGCTCGGCGCCCAGGCCGCTGGTGTCGGTCGTGACACGGGTGGCGGAGCAGGCCTGGTTCCGCTCGCCGAGGGCGTCGGCGGCCGCGCGGCGGGCGGCTGACTGTCCGGCAGCGGGGGTGCGTTCGAGGGAGGCGGCGCGGGCGGCGGCCTGGGCTGCGGCGTCGGTCTTCTGCCCGGCGAGGGAGAGACGGGCCCCGGCCATGACGACCAGGGCGATCGCGATCAGGAGGGGCACGACGATGACCGCCTCAATTGCAGCGTCGCCCCGGTCCGCGTCGTGTCGCACGGATCGACGAAGGCGGTGGAGTGGGCTGCGCATCATCGGCCTCCTGCGGCGGTGGTCCATCGCTCGACGGGCCCAGACGCGGAGGCGGTGACCGGCCAGCCGCCCATGCCGGGGAGGAGGGAGATCGCGCGGCCCTGGACGGATATCCGGATGCGGTCGGCGGTGCTGCCCGTGGTGGATACGTGGCTGTCAACGAGGAGGTCTCCGCCGAGCGTGTTCACCGCTGCGCGTGCCTTGGCCGCCCCGTCCCCTGGCCCTGCCCCGTACATGCGGCCTGCGGAGACGCCTTCGCGGGCGGCGGTTGCGGCGACGTTGTGGGCGTAGGCGACGAGGAAGCCCTGCACCATCGCGAGGATCAGCAGGATCACGACCGGGAAGAGGATCGCCACCTGGAGCGGTGCCGATCCCCTGTCCCGGTCGGCGGGGTCGAGGGCGGTGAACACGAGGCGTCTGAGTTCTCGGGGTTCAGCCGCCGAGGATGCCGCTGAGCTTGCCGTTGGCCCGCGAGTAGGCGAGGGCCAGGCCGCCGGCGATGATGACGGCTCCGGCGACGGCGGCGACGATGATCACCACGGTAGAGATCGGGCTGTCGCCGCGGTCACCACGGGCCTTGGCGTCCTGGTGGGCTTCTTCGAGGCGCGAGCGGATGGCCCAGGCGCGGGTGGTCACGGCGGCCTGGGCGCGGAGCAGCGGGCTGGTCTTCATGAGGTGGGTTCCCCCTTCGGGTGGTGGCGGGTGGTGTGGGTCAGATGGAGAAGATGTTGAGGACCGCCGGGAACGCCATCGCGATCATGACGATCACGGCGAGCAGGGCGGCGGGGGTGTGGAGTTTCTCGCTGTCAGCGTTGGCCCGGGCGGCCTCAGCGGTCAGGAGTTCGTTGGTGAGGCTCTTGGCTCGGTTGCGCAGGGTGTCGTAGACGGAGGCGCCGTCGTCGGAGGACAGCCGCATGATGTCGGCGACGTCGTTGAGGACGGGCAGGCGTAGCTGGGTGCCGAGGTCGGCGAGCGCCTGCCACGGGGAGGACTTCTCCGTACGGGCGCGCAGGAGGGCTTCCTGGAGTCGGGTGAAGGCCCAGCCGTGGCCGATGCGGGCGGCGTCTTCCAGGGCCTGGTCTGCGGCGACGTTGGAGGCCATGCGGGTGGCGACCAGGTCCATCCAGGCTGCGGCGGCGTGGGCGAACTCGGTGCGGGCCTTGGCCGCTTCGCTCGCGACGGCCCAGTCGGGCACGAACCACAAGACGGCGGCGAGCAGCAGGCCGGCGACGGCGGGGATGAAGAAGGGGACGGGCAGGCCCATCAGGAGCCAGGCCACGGCCGGGACGAGCGGGACGAGAAGCCCGAGCAGGGCGAGGGCGGTCTTGTTGGTGAAGAACTGCTCCGGGGTCTGGTGGAGCAGATCGAGGTCGGCGCTCGGCACCCGTCCGGGCATCCGTTCCGCAAGACCTCCCGCCCACGCGGCGCCGGCGGCGTTCGTACGGCGGGCCTGCTGGTCGCCGGGGCGGACGACGGGCGGGTCGAGGCGGCGCAGTGCCGGCCCCAGGCGGGGTGCGGAGGGCACGAGTTCGCGCACGAGGAGGGCGATGCCCGCACCGGTGGCGGCGCCGCAGATGATCAAGGCGGTCTGGCTCATGGGGCCGGCACCTCCGCGGGTTCGGCGGGGCCGGGCTGTTTGACCTGGCTGCGCGGGTCGTTGATGAGGAAGCGGGGTACCGGCTGGTGGCTGGCGAGCTTGCGGGTCCACCACAGGACCGCGGCGAACGCGGCGCCGAGCAGCGCGAGGACGAGCTGGCCGAGGAGGGTGGCGTACGGGGCGGTATAGGGGATGAGGAAACCGACCACGACCAGGGCCATGCAGATGAGGGTCATGGTGCGCATCGCGGTGCGGGACTTGGCCCGGTCGGCCTCGATGCGGCGGCGTGCGGCGACCTCCTCGCGGACCTGGGCGGCGACGTCTTCCAGGACCTGGGCGAGGCCGGGGCCGGGGTCGACCGCGCACAGCATCAGGGCGGCGCAGGCCTTGTCGCCGGTGACGTCGTCGAGACGACCTGCGAAGTCCCGGAGCGCGTCGACAGGGAGCCAGCCGGCCTTCAGCTTGTCGGCGAGCTCGCCGACCTCGTCCTCGATCGCCGGGGGCGGGTTCTTCCGGCTGGTGATCAGGGCCTGTTCCAGGGCGAAGCCGAGGCGGAGGATCTCGGACAGGCGCTGGGTCCAGTCGGCGAGCGCCTCCAGTTTGGCGATCCGGCCCCTCGCGGAGGTCGCGGACGACAGAAGCCACGGCACCCCGATCACAGAGCCGCCAAGGAGGACCGCGGCCACGAACACGCCGGAGACCAGCCACACCACGGCCGTCGTCGCTCCCGCGGCAACGAGCAGGGCGCGGCGGCGGGCGGCGCGCTTGGGTCCGTCGGGGCCGCCCGACCACTGCGCCCGCCACCGGGCCGTACGGCCCTGGCCCTTCGGAGCGGTCGTGCCGATCGTAGCGACGGCGGCGGCCACGAGACCGCCGGCGAGCATGGCTCCACACAGGGTCCACCACAGGGCGCCCATCACAGCCCCCTGTTCCAAGCCGCGGCCTGGTCGAGGACGTGGGTGGAGAAGCCGGCCAGCTCCAGACGCCGGCGCGAGCGCGGCGAGAGCGGGGCGGCCGGGACGGCGCGCAGGTCTTCCTCGGAGGCGGGGCGGAAGATCTCGTTGTAGGCGGGGCGGCCGTTCTCGCCGATGCCGGTGATCTCCCACACGTGGCTGACGAGACGCCTGGGGGCTGGGCCGGACTCGTCGACGGACATGAAGACGACGAAGTGCAGACCGTTGGCGATCTGCCGGTAGGCCAGCTGCTCGGAGAAGTTGCCCCGGGCCAGCAGGTACAGCTCGGCGATGCGGTCGAAGACGACGTGCGGCTCGGAGGCGTGCATCGTGCACATGGAGCCGGGCCGGTCACTGGTCAGGGCCTGCATCATGGCGGTGATCTCCGGGCCCCGGACCTCACCGACGACGACGCGCTTGAGAGACATGCGCTTGGCCCGATACATCAGGTCGAGCAGCGTGATCTCGCCGACCGCACGGCCGTCGACGCGCTCGCCGTTGGACTCGCGGGCCTCCATCGGCACGACCTGCGTGTGGTAGCCGTTCTGGTGGGCCCACAGCTCGAACTCGGTCTCCACCGTGCCGAACCGCTCGTGCCGCGGGATCTCCCGCAGGAGCGCCCGCATCAGGGTCGTCTTCCCCGACGACTGCTCGCCCACCACGATCACGTTCCGCCGGGCCCGTACGCAGGCGCGCAGCAGACCGGCGACAGTGGTGTCCATCGCGCCGGCCGTGACGAGGTCGTCAAGGGTGGCGTTCTGCAGACGGTGACGGCGGATCGTGACGAACGTCCGCTCCCCGGTGATCTCCGGGTGCAGCGCCTGGAGCCGAGAGCCGTCAGGCAGGCGGATCGCGGCGTCAGGGGACGCGGTGGAAAACGTCCGGCCGGACTGACCGCTGGCGCGGATCAGATCACGGACGAGCTCCTGGAGCTCCTCCTCCGATTCGGCGACCGGCTCGGCCGCGACGGGCTCACTGTCGCCGCTGTACTTGAGGAACACCCGGTCGTGGCCGTTGATCCAGATGTCCTCCACCCGCTGGTCGTCGAGATGGCGCTGGAGACGGCCGGAGCGGAAGAGCATGTCGAAGACGAGCGCGGCCAGCTGCTGCTCCTCGCCGGCCGTGACCGTACGAGAGGTCCGGGCAGCGTCGCCCCAGACCGCTACCCGCTCGTTGATCAGAGCGCGGGCCCGCTGCTCACGCACGGCGCCGACCAGGCCGCGGTTCAGCTTCGCCTCAGCCAGGAGCAGGTCGTTGACCTGCCGCTTGATCTCACCAGCCGCACGGGCGTCGACCCTCACCTGGGGTGCGGAGACCGCGTTGACCATTGTCGGCGCGGCGGCCTGCCCACCACGGTGGGGGGCGTAGGCGGCACCCGGCAGCCCCGGAAGCGTGACGGCTCCCATCCCGGGAACGTGAGCCGGAGCCTGAGACGGAGCAGCGGGCGGAGGGACGGCAGCGGGGTACATCGGGTCAGCGCGCATCAGTCACCGCCTTCATCAGCCGCTGTTGCAACGGGGAGGCGACCCGCGCACGCCGGGAGGCGACCTGCTGTCGAATCGGGGTCGACGCGTCACGCGCGGCACTCATCAGCTTCGACGTCATGAACCCACGGCCCTCGGACGCGCCGTCGGACAGCACGGCCGCCTCCTCCGGCCGGTACGGCAGCGCAGCGACAACCCGCACGCCGAGCTCGTCCTGGACCTCGCGGGGGCCGTAGGGGCCCTGTCGGATGAGGAGGATGCCGAGCGCGCCGGCTCCCTGGCCGGAGTCACCGTCCATCAGGGTGCGCAGGGCCTGGATGCGGGAGCGGGCGGCGTGCATGCTGCGCAGCGTTCCGCGCATCACCACCAAGACCATGTCCGCACGCAGGGCGAGGACACCGGGCGGGCCGAACGCGCCGGAGCGTCCGAGGTCGACCAGGACGTCGTGGCCGTGGGTCTCGATCCCGGTGAACAGGTCGGCGAGCTGTCCCCATACGGGGGCGAGGCTGGAGGCCTGGTGCAGCGCGGTCAGGCCGGGCAGCAGCAGCCGGTTGCGCTCCGATCGCTTCTCGTCGTTCTCCAGGGCGATCAGCTGCGGCCAGAACGCCGTGACGAGATCCTGCGTACGGGAGGACTCCGTCAGATTCCGCAGGCCACGGTCGGCGACCACGGTGCTCTGGAGAGCACCTGGCAACACGGCGCCACCGTCCGGGTCGCACTCCGCAAGGACCAGTCGTCGGCCGGCTTCGAGCGGCCAGGTCCGCAACAGTGCGAGCGCCGTACTCGTCGCTCCCGGAGCGCCCGGGAGTCCGACCAGGGTGATCACGGCCATCAGGACTCTCCCGGTCCGTCGACGACGAGCGCGACGTTCCCGGTCGCGGCCTGCGCCGCGAGCGCGGGCCCGAACTGCGAGGGCACCGCGACGTCGACGACCTGCTCGCCCGTGGTTTGCTGCCGCTCTCCCACCCGCACGACCCGGGCGGCGATCTGCTGCGGGGCGGCGTCCTCACCGGCTTTCTCTCCGGCGATCTGGCCGTCGGCGGGGGTGGAGACGACGAGGATCTTGTCGCCGGGCGAGAGACGGCTCGCGGGCATCTGTGACGTCTTCAGCCCGATGCCGACCAGCCGCTCACCCGGCTTGACCAGAGTGCGAGTGGTGACCTGGCCCTGCGTCAGCAGTGCGCCCGGTGTCAGGGCGACTGAGGCCCGTTTGCCGACTACCTTCTCCCGCTCGGTGGCAAGGACCGGCTTCAGCGCCGGGTCGAGCTGGACTTGGGCCTCGATCAGGTCGGAGTCCTTGATGACGTCCCCGGCCTCAACGCCCTTGGCCACGGCCAGGACGGGGGTGCGTTCCCCTGTCGCCTGGAAGGCGAGGAACCCGCCGCCTCCGCCGGCCGCGATCAGCGCGATCGCCAGCGCGTACATGCCGGGACGCCGCCTTCGCGCCTTGAACCCGACTGCCGCACTCGGGATCTGGGAGTGCGTCGGCTGCGCGGGGACCTGGCCCGTGCCGGCCGGAACCGCCGTCTTGCTCACGATCTCTCGCCTTCGCCTTCTTCGTTGGAACCGACGGGGTGCTTCAGCTGCCGACGGCTTGGAGCTCGCCGACCCGGATGTCCACGGCACTCTGCCGGGTCTGGGACATTTGCCCGGCCTGCCCGGTCGTGGCCTGCCAGTCGATCGTCCAGGTCGACGTCGCGACCACGTGATACGTCCCGGAGCCGGCAGTCGACGGCTTGGCGTATCGGTGACCGCAGTCCGGCGAAGACTTCGTGCCGTAAGAGGCCTTGTAGGGGGTGCCGGGGGTGGTGCAGGTGACGGTCTTCCCGTCGCCCATCTGCCACACGATCCGCGCCACCTTCGCCGTCGCGGTCACCGTGATCCCACCCGCGGACGCGGAGGCGACGTTCGGCCCGTACGTCTCAGGGCCCCGCTCCGTCCACAGATAGACCGGCATCCCGACCAACCCCATGCCACCCGGCTTCGGTGTGATCCCGATCTCCGGGCCGCGCAACACCATCTGGTCCACGGCCTGCCGGGCCAGGACGGCTGGGTCGACAGCGGCCGCGCCAGGGGGAGCGGCAGCCCAGACGTTTCGCACGAATGTCGTGGGGCTGGGGCCATCGTTGAAGGTGCACCGCTCCTCGTAGACTGCGCCGTCCCCGGGCGTGTGCCCTTCCCAGTCCAGACTCCCAGCGGGCGGCTGAGGGTTGAGCTTCGTGTACGTGCATACACGCTGGGTGGCTGGCGTCTCGCCGCTCTCTCCCCCGCCTCCCCCCGAGCTCCCGCCTGGGGCCGGTGAACCGCCACCGTTGCCGCCGGAGCCAGGCACGTCGACTTCCACCTCGCAGAAGAAGGGGCCGCATTTCGTACCGCCCGTTCCACCGGGGTCGTCTGCGTAAGCAGGGGCAGCGGAGAACGCTGCGGCGACGAGCACGAGCACGCCTGGGACTGCTGCACTCCGAGGGGTCAGCACTTCTTGCCTTGCGGCTCATCGCGGATGACGCGCCATCCCTCGGGCCACTTCTCGATGGTCGCCTTGATCACGTAGCGAAGGAGCCTGTTCTTAGGCAAGGCGGCCGGCTTCTGCGTGTCGAGGTCGGTGACTGTCCACCGGGAGATATCCAGGCAGCTGGAGAGAATGACGTGAGGGATCTTGCGGTTGATATCCGCGCTCGTGGCGGTCGGGTTGCCCACGGCGACCGTTCCCAGAACGATCGCGTTCTTCTTCCGCATGTCTGCTGCGCCCGTCTCGACCTGGGAAAGAGCGGCTGAGGCCGCGTACTTCTTGAGGTCGCCTGCCTTGCCTGCCTTGTCGGCGTAGCGCTTCTCCACTTCCTTCCAGTGCGAAAGGTAGGTGGCGATCGCTTCCTTCTTCGCTGTCTCCACCGGGTCCGCAGGAGCCACCGGGATCTCCGTCTTGGACGGCGCCACGGTGGGTGTGGAGTGCGTGGGCGGCTTCGCCTCCGGCGTCTCTGGATCACTGCTGCATGCGGTAAGGAGGAATGAGCCAGCGAGGAGAAGTGCTCCTGCCGGTTGGAACGACGTCATTCGCGAGCGAACGCGTCGCATGTGCGTATGGGTCATCACGATGTCTCCCGATGCATATGCGGTCACCCGGCGCCACCTGCGCTTGTCGATGCTGAAGCGTTCCCTGAGTACCGCAGGACCACGTTGAATATGCGAAGGCCCAGACTACGCAAGATCACACCAACCACACCGGGCGTAACGGCTGTTGAGACCGAGGGATGCGATGCAATCAGCCAAAATCGGGCCGAGAATGGATGGGACTCTGTCAGGTCATCGCGGTCTGAGGAGACGACGCTGGCCAGATCCCGGCACGCTCGTCGGACAGCAGCTGCACTGTGCCTCATGAGGCCGACGGGGTGGCGAGGAGGACATCGCCGGGAGTGGGTTCGCCGAGGAGCGGGGTGACGATCGGCGCGAACGGGCCCTGGGCTGTCAGCTGGCCGAGGGTGGTGATGCCGACGGCGAGCTGGGGGGTGCGTCGGACGCGGGTGTCGGCGGCGGCCAGGGCGCGCAGGTCCTCGGTCCGGCGTCGCAGGACCGTTTTGCTGGCTCCGGTGAGGACGACCAGGAGGCGGGGTACGGCCGGGTAGCGGTCGCGCCAGGCCTCGCGGCCGGCGCCCGTGGCGGTGGCGAAGCGGTGACCGGGCGGGGGAGCGGGCACGTAGGTGGCGTAGCGGGCGTAGGAGGTGAGCTTCCGGCCGAGGCGTCCGACCTGCATGGTGGCCCGGTCGATCTCGAGGAAGTAGGTGAGGAGCCGGCGCCCGGTGGGTGTGGTGCGGGTGTAGCGCAGGACGGCGTCAGGGATGAGCAGGGCGTCGTCTCCGAGCCGGTTCTCGCCGTCGCGGACGCGGTGGACGAGCTCCGGGTCCCAGTCCAGCGGCCCGCACTCGTCGCCGAGAGCCTGGGCCCAGGTGCTGAACGCGAGACCGGTCTCGACGACGGCTAGCGTGTGCTCCTGGAGCTGGGAGGCTGCGGTCTCGGGATTGATGCGGTAGGCCCGGGAGGTGACTTCCCGGCTGGCCTCGACGATGTCTGCGCCGCGCGGGGTGACGAACCACAGCAGTTCAGGGCCGCCCAACTTCCCAGCCCGGCGGGCGGTGTAGTCCGCCAGTCCCTGGGCGCGCATCTGGTTCAAGACGCGTCGAAGGTAGACAGGTCGTTGAGTGTGCGGGGTCAGCATCCGGTGAAGCTGGCCGGTGGCGACCAGGCGGTGCTGGTAGAGGATGGGCAGCAGCTGCTGCCCCAGGCGGGGCAGGCTGGTGCCGGCGGGGGACAGCACGGTGGTCATCAGCCGATCTCGCTTCCGCTGGCCGCAAGCCGGACTCCGGCCGCGGGCATGGTGGGTTCTGTGGGTCGCTCCGGCCGCGTTTTCGGGGCGGCCCGGGTGGTGATGAGCTCGGCGAGGATCCGGTCGTCCAGACCGGGCCGGCTTCCCGTGTCGTCGCCTTCGAGGTCACGTAGGATCTCGCCGACCGTGCGGCGCCGCAGGTTGTCGTCCACGGCCCGCTCCAGATCGGTCAGGAGCTCGGGGTGGTGGTAGTCGGCGAGGGCCTGGTGCAGGGCCACGCCGGCGACACGGAACGGGGTGGTGCGCTCGCCGTGGAGCATCGTGGACATCACGTAGTTCCACTTCGGCAGGGACAGCAAGGTCTGCGGGGAGACCGGCTCCATGCGCTTGGTGACGAACGCCGCCTCGTCGCTGTCAGCTGCCGACGCGGACAGCAGCGACTGGTTCTGCATGAGCGCCATCCGCGTCTCACCGCTCAGCCGCATCGCCATCTGGGTCATCCCCATCAGCCTCAGCTCGTACTTGCGCAGCTGCTCCAGGATCGCGGCGACGTAGCCGCGCGATGCCCCGTCGATGGCGGTCAGCTCATCGCAGAACGCGAACATCGTCTCCAGCAGGTCCTGGTCGACGCCCTCACGCGAGCAGCCAGCCAGAAACAGGTCGAACAGCAGCAACGAGGTGATGACCTGGTCGGATGAGCCCGTACCGGAGCAGCGCAGCAGCACGATCTTCGAAGTGTCCATGGCGTGCCGCATGTCGTACGTCGACCGCGGCTGGCCCAGGAACGCCCGCAGCGAGTCCGATGTCTCCAGCTGCTCCAGCGTCTGGGTGACCACCGGGACCGCGCTCCCCTCGTACTTGGGGAACGTGGTGGTCCAGAACCGGCGCAGCTTGACCGGGAGATGCTCCAGGACGTCGCCGCGCCACTCCTCGTCGGTGAGCAGCCGGGTGATCGAGAAAATGGTGGGCTGCAGATCCGGCCGCCCCCGCCGGCACATCTCCAGCGCCAGATGCGCCAGAACCTGCACCGCGTGGGACAGGATCGCTCGAGCGCGCGGCGCACCGTCGCCCCAGCCCTGCGCCGACGCAAGCCCGCCCACCACCGCGCCGATCACGTCCTGGACCTGCGCGGCGCTGCGGTGCTCCATCGACAGCGGATTCCACGCTCCGACCCGTGCCGTGGGGTCCTTCACACTCAGGTCGATGACCCAGACCCTCTCGCGCAGCGCCGGATGGGCCAGATACGGCATCGCCCGCTTCACTGCCGCACCATGCGGGTCGAGGAACCACACCCCCAGCCCGCCGTAGGCCAGAGAGATCGCCTGTAGCAAGGCCAGTTCGCTCTTGCCGAACCCGGACTTCCCGAACGAGGCACCGAACAGCACGTCCTTCTGCGGCACCGCCGCCAGGCGTGCCCGGCCGTCCGCACCCAGAACGCGCCCCAACGGCACCACGCCCGGTTGCCCGGTCCACTCCGGCAGCCGCGGCGGCGCCGGCGGAACCACCCCGCCGGTACGCACCACGTTTGCCGCCTCGCAGTGCGCCGAGGCCGGCTTCAGCAGCGCGGCGATCTCCCGCACCGTCACCCACTGCCGCCTCGACGGGGCGAACTCGCCAGTGCGGAATCTGCGGTCAAAGGAGGACCGCCGCCACCACACGTTGCTGTACGGCCGCCACCCCGTACGACGCGGCCCCACCGGACGCCACCAGTTCTCCCCACTCCAGGCATCCATCACCGCCATCACCTGATGAACCAGCGCCTGAGCCCGCGCCGGATGCCGCGCCTCGACCCGGACGAGGACCTGCACCGCGAACACCTGTCTGTCCACTCCGGGCAGGAACTTCCCCACGCCGTCGGCCAGGTCCGTCTGCCGCGGCCGCGGCGCGGACCCGCCCCGTGAGCGACCGGATCCGAACGCCTTCCCCCCGTTCAGCCCCTCCATCATCTGACCGAACACCGACCCCGACCGGCCACCGCCCGGACCGGCCCCGAGCTGCTCCCCGTACGCCGACGGTCCCCGCTTTGCCGCTCGCCGCATGAGCCGGCGCCGCCACCGCGCCACCTTCCGGCCGGACACCGGCACCAGATCCACGACCAGTTCGGCCTGCTCTCCCCGGTCGCTGTCGACGTGCGCGCAGGCGGCCGCCATCATCTGCAGCGGATCGGGATCGAGACTGGCCGCCGCCAGCCGCCGGTGATCCGGGCGGGCGAGCACGAGCTCCGCCCGCGCCACATAGACCCCGCGCCCTTCCCGACTCGACTCCCCCTTCTCCTCACGCCGGCGACCGGGGCGGGCTGGGGGAGGGGTGACCTTTTCCATCAGTACCTGGCTCATCAGCCCTCCTGCCCGTTGTCCGTCACGCCGAGCGGCGCGATGTTCGTGAACCGGATCGGCCGCACCTCGCTACGGCCGCGGTCAGCCTCCAGCACATCCACGTCCGGGAACGACGACAGACGCAGCAGCCCCGCAGACCGCGTGGGACCTTCCAGCCGGGTCGCCAACTTCCCCTCGACGCTCACGTGCCGCATCCGCACCCCCGACGCCCTGCGCGGCAGCCACCCGGCAGCCGCCGGCACCCGCGCCAGACGCGCCGCGTGCCGCCCGATTTCCTCCACCGACGGATCGAAGCCCCGCGACGGCACCAAGTCGACCACCGTCCGATGCCCGAGCGCGGCATGGGCCCGGCGTCGCCACCAGACCCTGCACACACCCCACAGAACGGCCCCGGCCAGCACGGGCAGCCCCAGCCACCACAGATGGGCCTGGACGTTCTCCATCACCGATGTAGCCACGGCCGACAAGGACCTGACCGGGGCGAGCAGGACCTCACCCATTACCAGTTCGCCTTCGACAAGGGGAAACGAAGCGGGCCGCGCCGATACCGCTGCCCCGGGTCCATCCCGCGGACCCGGTCAGCGGCCGCATACCAGCCGCGCCGCACCAGGAAAGCCCCGCACGTCATGAACAGCAGCGGCACCTCGGGCCAGCCCCGGTGCTCGGCCGCCGCCTTGGCCACCGACTCCCCTATGAACGGCAGGTTGCTCAGGTCACCACCCCACCACCAGCCCGGAAAGCAGCCGACCACGAATACGACAGCCACGAGCCATCCGATCCAGTCGACCAGCACGTCGACCGCCGCATCCCGCCGCCCGAGCAGGCGCTGATCGTCCGTTGTCATTGGGCACTCCCCGCAGGCCGGAGCGGCCTCACGCCGCCCGTACACCACCCGCAAGGACCCGCAGCCCTGAGAACGTGACCGGCTGGCGCCATGAACTTTGAGCGCCTTCATCTGAGTCTGAGGAACAGCGGAGCGAGAATCACCTCCGGAACCGAGCCCTGGCCATGAAGACGGGAACTACTCGTGAATGGAGCCCGACGGCGGCCGCGGGGGCGCCTTCTGTCGAGGTCACATCAGGTCGCCAAAGGGCTGTCCCGCAACTGCTGGTCAGTGAGCCGTGAGGGCCGAAGGTGGCGTGGACTGCCCGTGGACTGCTGCACCTCTCACGGGCGTAGGGCGGAGAGCGGAATCCTCAATTGGGCCAAGCCCGGGAAGGCCTTCCCGTAGGAGCGGCGTGAGCGCCTGATCTGCAGGGTTCAAGATCTCTGCAGCGCGATTTCATTGCCGGAGTGTAGGTGTTTCCTAAGGGGTTCTCGCGTACTGGGCTCCGAATCCACTACACCGGCATGGCGGTGAACGGCTCCTCCGGGGGAAGGGCAACATGAGCGGTTCAGGCTCGGCTCAAGGGCTCGGCGCGAAACAGGCCCACGAGCCCTGGTACAGGCACCGCCCGCCGCCTTGGCCTGCGCCGGACAATCCGTACGCGCCCGAGGGCTACGGCCCGCCGCCGCCCCGCCCGCGCCGCCGCCGGTGGCCGGTGGCCGCCGCGGCCCTCGCCCTGCTGCTGCTCGCCGGCGCCGGCGTGTGCGCCATCGGCGAGCGCTCCGGATCGGACCGCGCGGGATCGGACAGCGCCGCAACGAAGAGCCCCGCCCCGCCCACCACAGCGCCGCCGACGCCGAGTGCCCGCCCCACCCCGACGCCCTCCCGCATTCCCACCACCCAGGAGATCGCGCAGCGGCGCAAGTCCGGCGAGGCGAGCGCCTGGATCGTCGACGACCGCACCGACCTGCCCCGCCGGCAAATCCCGACCCAGGACCTGTGGATCGTCGGCGACACAGTCGTCCAGGCCATCTACAAGAAGGTCGTCGCCCACCGGCTCAGTGACGGCGCCGAGTTGTGGAGCGTCGCCCTCCCGACCCCCGTCTGCGAGACCCCGGTCAACCCGACCCCGGACGGCAAGGTCGTCATCGTCCTGCAGAACTTCGAGGCCTGGAGCGGCGTCCGGTGCAACCAGCTCCGGATGATCGACCTGCGCACCGGAAAAGCGGGCTGGCACAAGCAGCTGACCGAGACCGGCTCCGGGAACGACGACACGATCATCGTGGACAGCGCGATCAGCGGCGGCACCGTCGCGATCGTCCAGAGCATGAAGGCCGCCGCGTACCGGGTCGCCGACGGGAAGAAGCTGTACGACATCCCCATGGAGAACCCCGGCAAGTGCTACCCCGGCAGGGTGGCGGGCGGCAGTCGGCTCCTGGTGGTCGCCGACTGCGCGATCACCGCGCTGGAGAAGGCGTACGACCAGATCCGGGAGATCGACCCGGCCACGGGCAAGGTCCGGTGGCGCTACCGGACAGAGCCCGGCCGGAGAATCGGCCAGGTGCTCTCCGTCGCCCCGGCCGTGATCACCACCGCACATCGGGAGACCCACGCCGAGGACTGGCGGGTCGTCGCCCTCGGACCGGACGGCCGGGCCCGCAGGACCATCGACCCCCGGCCGCAAGGCTTCAAGCACTGCGGCGACTCCATGGACACCAGCGCCAACGCCCAGGCATGCCGGGAGGCCGTCGTCGGCGCGGGCCTCGTGATCCTGGGCGGCGACGACCGCGTCGGCGCCTACGACCTCACCACCGGGAAACTGGTCTGGGGCGTGAAGGCAGGGGGAACCGCGCACGGCTACTTCCCCCTGCGCGTCGGACCGGGCAGGACCGGGCTCGTCTACCGCCTCGGCACGTACAGCGAAGCCGGGCGCGTCTTCAGTGTCGGTCCGGGCAGCATGGACTCAGTGAAGGACGTGCTGCGGCTTCCCGTGTCCACCGCGAGGGCCGAGTTCGGGATGGGGGTCGTCGGGGAGAACGCCTACGTGGGCAACCGGCTCGTGATCGCGCCCGCCAACCTGAGCGGCGACGACACCCAGCACGAGCCCCGCATGCTCTCCTTCGCTCCCTGACCTCGGGGCATTCGGCTTCCGCGAATGCGCCGAAGACATCGGTGACGCGCCGGATCAGCCGCGGGATGGACGCGGTTGCTCTCCTCGCCGGAACTCTGTGCCCCTGCCCGCCGCAGTGGGCATGGGCGGTGGTGCTCAGCAGCGCGGCCGCCACGGAGCGCCGCCGGAGATCCCGGTGGAGGTGGAGTGGGCGGCGCGGTCGTTCGAGGCGGTGCGGGGCGGCTTAAGTGACGAGGAGTTCGCACAGTGGGTGCGGGTGCTGGATGAGTCGCTGGCGGCGGTGGGAGAGGAGTTGGCTGGCTTTGTTGGTGAGTTGCGAGAACGCCTGTAGCTCAGCGGCGAGAGCACCCTCTTCCACGGGAGAGTGATGTCGCTGAGTTTCGAGATCGCCTCGATGCTTGCTTCGGAGCCATGGTCGTGCTCTGCGCGGCAGCAGCGGCGCGTCGGCCACGTCCGGTCGCCATCAGACGCTGTGATTGCGGCATGTCGGACAAGCTGGCCTTCGCAGCTCTCCTTGCCCAGGTGATTCCCGTAGCCATCTTGGCCGTCGTTCTGGAGGCCAAGAGCGGCCACGAAACCCGAGTCCGGTTGGCCGAGAGAACACAGGCGCCCGTCCAAGTGGATCCCACGGTCGGTTGGACCTTGGTGAAGGAGCTGGGGATCCTCGTGATCTTGGTGTTCCTTGAAGTGGCGGCATTGCTGACAGCAGCCGATCAAGCCGGGCCGTTCATCGCATGGTTTGCCGGTCCTCCTGGCGCCATCGGAACCGGGCTGCTGCTGGTGGTGGTGGGTCAGCTCTATATCGAGAACCTCACCTGGGCCTACGACGGTGTGACAATGCGCCCCGCCGGGCAGACGCTACGTACGGTAGCCAACAGTGTCATGTGGACCGCTGTGGGATGTGGTGCGCTAGCAATCTTGCTCCTCTGGATGCCCTGGTCGCCGTGGTAGGACGCCTCCCGTTCTTGCTTCTCATCAACATGCGCAGGGCCGGCGGCCCATGGTCGTTCTCAGAAGTCGTCAACAACCGTTCTTGCTTGTGAC
Organism: Streptomyces sp. NBC_01255; assembly: GCF_036226445.1. Classification (NCBI taxonomy): domain Bacteria; kingdom Bacillati; phylum Actinomycetota; class Actinomycetes; order Kitasatosporales; family Streptomycetaceae; genus Streptomyces; species Streptomyces sp. NBC_01255. The sequence continues at coordinate 29,476 of NZ_CP108475.1, read as the reverse complement.
CTACGCAGCCAGTTGGCAGGGTGTCCTGACCGGGTGTGATGGTGGGCCTCGCGCCGTGCGATGTACGCGGGCCCACCACCGTGATCGCCCTGTGGGAGGGGTGTTCCGACGGTACGGGGTGCTGCGGACCGGCGGCGCGGGGAGTTGGTCCGGACGGGGTCCTGGCCCACGGCCTGGATCGTGAGGGGCGAAGGCCGAGGGTCCGCCAAGGCGCAACAAGTTGGAGAGGTGCGACGACGCGCTCCCGCCCTCAGGAACATCCCTCGGCAGGGCCGCTGCCACCAGCATCCGACGTTTCATCCGCCCTGAGGGAAGTACGGCGGTGCCCAGCCGAGGTAGGTGGCGCCCCAGACGGTTTCGATGTCGGTGGCGTTGACGACGTCGATGTAGCCGCTGCGGCGGATGTCGTTGGAGGCGATCTTCCCGCCACCGAGATAGAGCGCGACGTGACCGGCTCGTTGTCCGGTGTCCCAGTACATCAGGGCTCCGGGAGGGGGAGTGCGGTCGCGGTCGTGGCGCATGGAGACGGGCATCTGCCGGTAGTGGTCGACGGCGTACTGGACGCCGGAGTAGGACCAGCCGTACGTACGGGCGACGAACGCGAGACAGGCCCGGTACCAGTCCCGGCCTCCGCCTGTGGTTTCCTGGCGCGCCCAGCCGATCGCCCCCGCTGTGGAGCGGGGGTTCCTGACAGAAGCGGGCCAGCCGGCGGCGCCGTCGTGGAACGCCGCACCACCCGGTGACGTGCCGGCCGGGCCGGAGCCGGAAGGGTCGAGCTGGTCGTAGGCGTGTGCGTGTCCGATGACCTCGTCCGCGTACGCCCCGGACTGGTTGTAGCGCAGCACCGACTTGCGGAGCTGCGCGTCGTCGCTGAGGTTGCTGCTGCCCGTGCCGCAGAGGTAGACGGCGGTGGCCTGGGCCGCGTCGAAGATGTTGTGCGGGTCTTTGACTCCGTCGCCGTTGCCGTCCTGCCCGGAGGGGCCCTGCCAGGTGGCGGGGATGAACTGCATCGGCCCCACCGCGCGGTCGTAGAGGGTGTCGCCGTCCAGGGCTCCGCGGTCGGTGTCGCCATGAACGCTGGTGTTTCCGCCGGCCCCTGACCCGTTGAGCCGCACGCCGTAGATTTTGGGAGCCACGTCACCGTTCGCCGTGAGGGTGCGCCCGGAGGCGTGGCCGGACTCGACCTTGCCGATGCCGGCGATGACGGACCAGCGCATCCCCTTGCACTTCGGGCGGAGCGTGGTGACGGCGTGCGCGGCCTTGACGTAGGCGTCGAGGACCACCGGACCTATCCCGGAGACGCTGGACGGAGCCGCCCCGGCCGGCCCCCGGACGGAAGCGCCAGATTCCTTCTCGTGGCCGGAGGCCCCGCTGGCCACGGCGGCGATGAAGAGGATCAGCAGCCCGACAACGAAGACCAGCGGGGCGAGGAGAACCGAGCCGATCGTCAGGGCGGTCTTCGCCGTCGGGCTCACGGTCGTCTCCGTCGGCGGCGCCGCGCCGGATTGAGAGGCGGCGCCGGTCGGGCCGGGCGAGGTACGGCCCCGGGAGGCGTGGGTGCGGCCGTCGGGTGCGGCGTCGGCGGGGGAGTTGCGGTGGGGGACTGCTGGGTCCGGATGCGGTGCAGCTGCTGCCGAAGCATGGCCTGGGCCGGTCCGGCCGGTGGCTGTACGACCCGTGGTGGTGCCGGACGTCGGCGTACCGCCGGCGTTGTGGCGGGGGTGGGGGCGACGACTGGCGGGGGAGTCGTGCGCGGGCGGGGCGCCGGACGCGCACGGCGTACGGGCGGTACGGGCGGGTAGGGGCCCGGGCGGCGCGGCGCGCTGTAGCGGCCCAGTCCGCCTCGGCCGGTCACGATCCGGCCGAGCGAGCGCAGGTTATGGGTGTATTCCCCGCCGAAGTCCGCCACCGGCGCCACGACGTTCTGATGCACCGCCTGGACCGTCTCCTGAACACCCTGGACCGCACTCGCGCCCGCGGAAGCGGCCCGGCCGGGCAGGGCGACGGCCGCGGCACCGACTCGGCGGGCGGCACGCGGCCCGTACACCGGCAGCCCCACCGTCGCCTTCAGCCCGAACGCGGTGGTCTTCGCCGCGCCCTTGACGCCGGCGACGGTGGTGCGGCCGGCGAGTTTCGCCGTCCCGGCCACCGCCCGGCCCGTACCGCGCAGCGCCCGGCCCCCGAGACCGACGGCCGTACGGCTTGCCCCTGCCCGCCCGGCGGCTCCGACGACCGCGCTGGTGCCGCCGGACGCGGCGAGCGCACCGAGCATGAGCCCGCCCATTAGCAGCTTCTTGCCCACAGAGCGCTTCGGCCGGCCGACCTCGGGCGCAGTGACGGCACCGCCAGCCACGCTGTTGCCGACCCGGACCCGGGCCCGCGCGGTCATGCTGCGGGTGACGCTCGCCAGACGCTTGCGGTAGAGGAAGGCGCCGACGGCGACGCAGTCCAGAACGACGAATCGGATGGTGATCCCGCCGGGGATGTCGGTCTCGGAGGCGTTGAGGACGGCGTTGACGACGACGATGAACACGGAAAGGGCGACGATCGAGGCGATCAGGAGCCCCAGGGCGCGGGCGATGGAGGCCACGCGGTCCCAGAGCCAGCCGCGCCCGGGCCCAGGCAGGACACCGAAGGCGAGTCCGACCTTCGCGATCATCGCCTCGATGGCGATCCGCAGCTGGGCGTAGAGGAAGCTGAACGTCAGCACGATCATGAAGAAGCAGGTCAGAAACGTCGCGATGACCATGAAGAAGGCCCCGCCGACCTTCTCCATGCTGGCCTTCTTCGCGGAGGCGGCGTCTGCCTTGACACAGGCGGCCTCGAACGTCTTCAGCGGCCCCTTGGCGGTGAGCCGTTCGCGGATGGCCGTCAGACCGGGCTGCGCCGCCGTGTCGACGACATCGGTGATGGTGCCCCCGATGAAGGGAACGTCCTCGGCGAACCCGGTGCCGGAGGCCAGGATCTCGTCGATCCTCTTGTCGAAGACGGCCTGGTGGACACGGGACTGGCGGAACAAGGTGCCGCACTTGGGCCCCCGGCCGTCCTTCGGGTCCTCGAAGGTCCGCCCGTAGGAGAGCATCATCGCCGGGCGGGCGACGAACGCGTCGACCAGGGCGTCGGTGATGGGGCGGGAGATCGAGCTGGCCGAACTGCGCATCCGCTGCCCGACCGTCGCACCCTGTCCGGCCTTCTCCCACGTGCTGTCCGTCGTCGTGGCGGGGCTGCCGGCGTCGATGGCCTGCTTGTCCAGGACGAGCGCGGCGGTCTCCACCGCCAGGTCGCGCACCGCGGCGACCGCGCCGTGGTCCTTGGACAGCAGCATCTGAGGCGGCGAGGCGAGCGCGCCGACGGCGAGTGCGGAGATGACCATCGCCGCAGCCATTTCGCCCCAGCCGCGGGCCCGGTTGCCGAACAGCAGGTGCCAGGACGCCACCACGGCCGAGAACGTCAAGAACAGCGCGGGCAGACCCAGCTGCATGACTACCCCGCCATACAGCGAGGTCGAGATGTGGAGTGCGGGCTTGAGGAGCAGGCCGGCCAGGGAGAACGACAGCGCCCAGCTGATCAGGAAGCAGGCGAAGGAGACCAGCCACTTGTTGCCGAGGAACATCATCTCGACGAGGAAATGCTCGACCTTCAGGTCCCAGTCGTTCCAGTCACCGGTGCCGGCATAGACCCGGTAGGCGGAGACGGGGATGTTGTTGCGGTCGGTGACCTCGAACGCGGACAGCACACCGCCTCGAGTTGCCTCGTTCTTGAGGTAGTCGGCGACCGCTTTGTCCCAGGCCTCTTTCGTCTTGCGGTCCTGCTCCTTCTTCTCGTCAGCCGCCCGCCGCTCCGCCTCTTGACCCATCTCCTCCAAGGAGGTGCCGTCCGTGGGAGGGGTGAGGACCGGGGTGGGAGCGAGCGGGTTGTCCGGATCGACAGGCGGCACCAGCCGGCTCGGCGCGGACGCGGACGGGGAGGGCTCCGGCGCGGCGGTGGCCACGGCGGCAAGCATCAGCGACGAGATGCTGGCGATCATCAGCAGCGCCACCGCTATCAGCAGTGCCCGGCCCGGACGGGCCCACCGCACGACCGCGATGGCCCGGCCTCCGACGTATGCCCCCAGCCGCGCCATGGAGTACATGGGGGACTGCCCGGCCATCAGACCGCCTGCCGGACGGGCTGGGAGTGGATGTTCTCGGCGGCCTCCTGGTCGGCGGGGATGGTGACCTGCATGGCGCCGATCCGGCCGGTCAGATCGCGGTGCAGGCACTCGCCGGCCCGTGCGGCCCGCTCCCCGTCGGTCATGTCCGGCCGGTTGGGGGACAGGCCGTTGGTGACAAGGGTGAGGAGGTCTTCGTCGTCGGGGTTGCACCCCAGGAACGCGAGGCCTCGCCGGGCGAGGTTCCGATTGGTGTGCCGAAAGAGGCACTTGCGCGGGATCAGCCCACGCAGGATCTGCCCCTTCTCGCTGGAAGCAGGGCCGATGTCGTCCTCGTCGTGCCCGCCGAACCATGCGCCGGCGTTGTGCTTGCGGCCGTCCTTGACCAGCTCGATCGCCAGGTCCAGGCCCTCGGGCGAGGACGTCAGCCACCAGCACTCGTCCCACACCACGACCGCGAACTCGTCCGGCCGCGCGTAGACGATCTTCCGGCACAGCGCGGCGATCAGATACATCACCGCACGCCCGAAGGTCTTCTCGAACTGCAGCTTCTCCAGACGCCCATCCTCCAGCTCGCTCTTCGTCGGCAGAGCCAGGGACGCGACGGCGAAAACGACGCTGTCCGCGGTCGAGTTCCGCACCACCGGCAACGACTCGTCGAACACGGCGCGGGCGAGATCCTTGCGGCGGGCCGCCGCCAGCCTGCGCGCGGCCAGCGCCGCGAACGTGTCCCCGCCCGCACCCCGGTTGGTCAGCTCCTCCACCAGCACCCGCATCGACGGATGCGGTTCCCGCAGAACCGCCTCGATCGCCTCCGACAGCGCGATGCCCTCCTCGCTCATCGGCGACAGCCCCAGCAGCAGGGTCAGGAACGACTCGGCGAACCGCTGCGCCTCGGCCGCGCTGGTGAAGATGCGCAGCGGGTCCAGGGAGATCCGCGCCTGATCATCGATTGTGATGATCTCCGTCTCGCCGGGGCAGGCCTCGGCGAAGCGCACCCACTCCTGCTGCTCGGTCCGGTCCACCACCACGGCCCGGCCCCGGCTCACCCCCTGCCAGCGCCGCCCGGCCGAGAGCACCGAGAACATCGCCGACTTCATGGCCACCGACTTGCCGCTGCCCAGCTCGCCGACCCACGCAGCCGCGGCCGACACGTTCTCCCTCGGACCGCGCGACCAGTCACACAACACCGGCCGCACCCCGCCGTTGGCCAGTTGCAGCCCGTACAACGGACCGGTCTCGTCCCCCAGCGCGCTGCCGGTGAAAGGAGAGGCCATCGCGAAGTCCCGGGCGAGGAGGTACTGCGAGTACTGCGCCATCACCGACGGCGTACGGGCGCCGGGCAGCATCCCGTACCAGAGGTTCTCCTGCTCACCGCGAGGCCGGACGAATGTGTACTCGCCGCCGGCGAAGTGACTGGCCAGCTCGCCAGCCCGCCGCTCCGCCTCCTCTGGCGTCCCGCCCCATACGCACAGCGCGGTCATCGCCCGGACCTCGACCTCCGTCTTGGAAGACGTCAGCCGTTCGCGGAACTCGTCCAGGCCAGCCGCCGCCTTGTCGACGCTGGCCGGCACCCCGGCAGTCTCCCCGTCGTACTCCTGGTACTGGTTGGCCAGCTCCCGCGCTTGGCGCCGGCTCTTGGCCTCCGCCTCCGCACCGCCCGCCACCTTCAGACGAACCACCCAGTCCACGGGGAAGGAGAACTCATCGAGCTGCCCGAGGTACTCCGAGCCGGGAAACACGAACGCCTCAGGCATCTCCGCGAGCGCCAGCATCGCCTGGTACGACGACCCCCACTCGGTTGTCACCTCCAGCCACCGCCGCGCGAACGGGTTACCCCGCCCCTTCGTCCCGCGCCCGCCGGCCACGTCGCCGTCCTGGTCCTGCCCGGCACCAAGGCGGCCGCCCTCGGCAAGGACCACCTGCCCCAGGGCGCCCGCACCCCGCCCGCGCCCCCGCATCCGTTGCTCGCCCTGCGCACCACCGGGCAAGGCCGGCTCGGCCAAGCCGCGCCGCGCGCTGTGCCCATAGATCCACAACACCTCGGCAGTCGAAGCGGGACGCACCGCGATCCCGCCCGGCCACATCGAGGCCAGCCGCGCCGCCTGCTCCAGACGCAGCTCCTCCTCATCCGCGGACACGGGCCGCGGAAGCAGCCCCAGCGACAGGGCAACCCCGGCGCGCGCGGCCGCGAACACCTCGCGCGCCGACTCCGCCCGCTGCATCGGCAGCGGAAGGGCCAGCCAGTCCGACCGTCCCGTCAGCTCCAACTGCTCCAGCTGACCGCGCAGAACCTCAACACTCTCCCGATAGCGCGGCGACGCACCCAGGTCGATGTCCTCGCACATCTTGGCCACCACCGAAGCCGGGTCCACCGCCGGACATAGGCTCAGCAGCATCGACTCCCCCCGCAACTGCTTGACCAGCGCCTCCAGATACCCCAGCCGCTGCTGCCTGGCACGCCGCGAGGCGTGAGCCGTATCAGCGCCCTGCACCCGGAAGACCGCCCAGACCGTCCCCTGCGTCGTCCACATGACGTTCCCGGCCACATGCCGGATCGGCATCCTCACCGCTCACACCCCCGCCCATCCGTGCGCACCCCTCGGGCGGCACGCTCCTGACGCAACGCCAGAAGACCCGCAGCCGCCGACACCGGTCGACCGGCCCCCGACCCCGAAGCAACAACCTCTCCAGCCAAACGCGGGACCTGCAGGCCCACCCGCTCCTTGACCACGCGCCGCTCCTCCGGCTGAGGCGCCGCAGGCCAGGTCACGCTGCACACACCCACCAGGGACCGACCGGCCCCCAGCGCCTTCACCGGCCTTCCCCCGAGCCGCCCCCCGCCCGGCGCCACCACCACTCCGACCGCACTCACGGCGACCAGAAGCGGATTCCGCCCGTCAACGTGAACGTGACGCACCAGCAGCGACAGCCCGTACGGCACACCGATCGCGACAACCAGGTTCACCAGCCCGAAGTGCGCCCACGCCGAGCGCGTCAGCATCAACACCCCGAACACGACCGCGATCACGATCACCTGCAGCACCGTGTACGGCCCGCCCCAGATCCGCTTCCGGCCTCCCGGCCACTTCCCGATCATCAGCGGATGCCGACGCGCCTTGGTGTAGCACCGGCCGACCAACACCTCGTCCTCAGCCGCGGCGCTCACTGCACCTCACCGCCAGGACCCGAACCGACCACCGGCTCCACACCCCGGACGACCGCCGGCCCGCGCCCCTCGGTCACCGGCGACACACCGCCCCCGCCCGGCTTGATGGTCTCCCCGATGCTGTCGCGGAACACGACCGCGTTCATCACCGCGAACCACAGCGCCGCCGCCCCCAGGAACGCCGTGCCCGCGGCCAGCACCGAATTCGTCTTCCTCCACGTCACGATCACGGAGGCCACCAGCATCAGGGACATCACCGTGCCGGCGAGCAGATCCCGGATCCGCACCCCCAGCCCATCGACGTCGGTGAGGACATCCGCCAGCACCACCACGTTCCCCATCAGCTGTCTCCTTCCTTAGCCACACCAGAACCACCCGACACGACGAGAGGGGCCGCCTCGACGGCCTCCACCTCCCACCGCCCATCCCGCGCCTTCAGCGCGATCGCATACGTCAGAGGCCGCTCGACCCCCGCGCGATCAACCCCCGCGACGTCCACCAACAGCCGCCGACGAGTTCCGTCCGCAATCTCCGCACCCTCGGGGAAAGCCGCCCCCGGCGCGTTCGTCCCGTACTCCGCGATCCGCACCAAACTCACCGACGTGTACGGCGCGGGACCGACCGATGTCAGCGTGCTGCCCGGGGACATGTACCGGTCCAGCTCCCCATCGCCCGCCAGATACGACCCGAAGAACCCCCCGAGCGTCCGCACCCCGGCATCCGCCTCACTGGGCTCACCGCCCCGCCCGTACACGAGCGCGGGCGCCTTCCCCAGCGCCGGCGCACCTACCTCCGCGGGCAGAGAAACCGCCGCGAGCGCCCCTGAGAGCCCGGACCGCACCGGCACCCGGAAGTACCGCAGCACCGCCGCTCCCGTGCCGCTCCGCTCCTGTGTCGCCGCAGACTCCGTGGACGCGGCCTCGACCGGGCGGACCCGAGCGGCGACCGTCACCGCCCAGTAGCCGTCCGAGACGGCACGCACCCGCACCGCCGCGGCCTGCTCCACCACCTGGCTTCCGGGATCGGCAGACAGCACCACCGACTCCGCACCCGGCAAGAACGCCGTGAGCGACCCCTCCGTCCCCTCCCCGGCTTCCAGGTACGCGCTCACGAACAACTCCGCGAAACCGCTCGGACCTGCCGAGGAATCCACCACAGCGGCAGCGCCCCGCTCTGGCACCGTCGTACCCACCACGACGTCCGGCTGCGCGAGCAGCGCCCACGCCCCCAGCGCCGGCCCGGTCAGCAGCAGAACCCACGCCGAGCGCCGCAAGACCGTCACCGCGTTCGCCGCAGCACCCAGAGAACCCAGCGCCCACCCGCCGGCCTCCCCGGGCAGGACCACCGACGCCTCCTTCGACCGACGCCCGCCCCGGCGACCGGACCGACGGTCCACACCTCCACGCTCACGCGCCGAGCCCTCCACCCGGCGCCTCACGACAGGGCCTCCCGCAGCAGCGCAGCACGCGTGCGCCGGGTCTGCTCCGGCAGCTCCACCCACCGGGAAAACGCCTCACGCACACACGGAGCCTCATCCCGCAGATAGGCGCGCATCGCCTCCTCCGTGCCCGCCGAGAACGGCGCGACCTCCAACAACGAGGCCAGCTCCCCCAGCCGACGGCGGGCCCGCACCAACACCGCCTCGTCCGTCTCCACCACAGCCGACTCCTCCAGTACCGGATCACCGGCGGCCGATCCGCCGTACCACCCCCGCAAGGAGCCGCCCAGGCCCGAACGTGACACCCCCGCGCTAAGCAATCCGCGGAACATCACGCCGCCTGCACCCACTGCTCCGCGACCGACCGCAGCCGCGCAACGCTGCGGCTGCGCCGCTTGCGCCACGTCACCGCCGAAACCCCCGCCGCAGACCGGGACTCCTCACGTACTTCGGCCGCGATCTGGCGCGCCCGCGCCTGCGTCAGCAAGCCCTTCTGCATCCCCCACAGCAGCAGCTCGGCCAGCTCTGCCTGCGCCGTATCCAGCTCCCCGGGGGAGTCCGCGAGTCCACTGGCCACCGCCTGCTCCGCCAGGGCGTTGCGGCACGCAATCTCCGCGACGTTCTCGGTACCTGGACGTTCCGCCAGCGTCGGATCCCACTCCAGCCCCGCAGGGTCGTCGTCCCGCAGCTCCCGGCTCGCGCGGTGCAGCGTCTCCAGCAGCAGGTTCGCGGCGACCTTCTGACGGCGGTGCAGCGGATAGGAGCGCACCACCCTGTACAGGCTCGCCACCACGACCTGCCCGACCTCGTCGAAGTCCCGTCCGGGCCGCAGCAACGAGAGCGTCATCCTCACCGCCCCGTCCAGCATGGCCTGGACGACTACTCGAGCCGCCAGCCGCGCCTCCGCTCCTTCGCCTGAGGCCTCCGCGAGAAGAACCCGCATCCACTGGTCGCTGTGCTCACGGCCCAGCCGCCGGTCCCGCACGCCGATCCAGCCGAGCAGCTCCTCCAACTCCGCGGGGCCCTCGCCCCGGCGCAGCACGCCGGCCTGCTCCAGCCAGCCCCGCACCTGCTCGCCCGAGCCCGGCTCAGCACACACCAGTGCCCACTCGGCGTTCAGTCCTTTGAAGACACGGATGTCCACGACACGGCCCCACTTCCTTGATGACGTGTCGTCGACTGTCCTCAGCACCCATGACCCAGAAGGTGACCCAGAGCAGCAAAACTGCAGGTCAAACGGTTGCCCAATCGGCAACCCAACCCCGACCCCTCACCGGGTCACCTCTCGGGGCAGGACGGCGTCGCCCCTCGGCGTACGGACGAGTCATCCCTGACTCCGCGTACTCGGCGGTTGCTCAGACCCGAACCGCCCGACACGTGAAGCCGTCTCGTACTCTCGCCACGTGACCCAGCTGATGCTCCTCGCCGCCTTCTACGGCATCGCAGCCGGCATCCTCATCCCGCGTGTCGCCTACCGCCTCGCTGTCGAGCCCGAGACACCCTGGCGCGCGATTTGCCCGCAGGGTCACCCGATTCGTACCTGGGCCGGCCCTGCCCGCTGCGCCACTTGCACCGCCCCCTACGGGCCATCCGTTTTTCCGATCACGCTGACCACCGCGCTGGGTTGCGCGCTCCTTGCTTACGTCACCGGACCGCGCCCCGAGCTGATGGTCTGGCTGCTTGCCGCGCCGGTTCTTGTCCTGCTGGGTGTGATCGATCTGACGGCGCATCGCCTGCCCGACGTCCTCACTCTGCCGCTCGCTGTCTCTGCTCTGGCCGGGCTCGGTGTCGCAGCTCTCCTCCCCGGGGCGGGCGGATCTTTCACCGGGGCGCTTGGGGGCATGCTCGCGTTGGCGGGCGGATACTTCGTGCTCTTTCTGTTCAGCCCGCGCAGTCTCGGATTCGGTGATGTGAAGCTGGCCCTGGCTTTGGGCGCCGTGCTCGGCTGGTACGGCTGGACGTCCCTCGTGGCGGGGGCGATGGCCGCGCAGGTTCTGGCCGGCGTCTACGCACTCGCACTGCTCATGTTCCGCAAGGCGTCCCGCACGTCGTCCATCCCCTTCGGGCCGTTCCTCGCGGGCGGGACGCTGCTCGGCGTGCTCCTGGGCGCCGCTGGCGCTTGAACCGGTTGCCCCATTGGTTGCCTCGCCGGTTGCCCCATGGGTTGCCTCATCTGTTGCCAGGCTGGTTGCCTCACCGGTTGCCGACCTGTTTCACGGCACTGCTTGTCGTCGCAGGTCAGCCCCTGCGGGTCACTCTTTGACGACGCCGACACCTCTTCCTCTGCGCTAGTCGGAGGAAGAGGCAGTTGTTCACTCCAAGTCGGCTGGGCCCAGAGTTCGGCCCAGCTCGCCAGGGTCCGTCCGTATCCGGACGGACCCTGCGGCGGCATTGCTGCCGCCGGCGGGACGCCGGCCCGCCGGCGGCCCGCCGCCGGGACGCGTTGTGGGACGGGCTTGCGCCCCGACGGAGGGTACGGGTAGGCCGCTGACCAGCGGAGATTCTTGAACGCGCGCCCCGAAACGCTTCCCGTCGGTGATGAAACTGCGGTATATTTCTCTCGTTGGTTGGTCGGTGGCACGGCCCCAGCGCCGAAGCATGTACCCCCTTACGACGGAGGAAGTCGCATGGTCATGATCACCACCCCCGCCCGGACCGCCATGGAGGGTCACGGGCTCACGGACGCCGCAGTGATCCTCGACGACCGGCGCACCGCAGTTGCCTACTCCGTACTCAATCCGGCGACCGGGCGATACAGCCTCATGACGCTGGACGGCCGATGGGTGCTCCCCGGGACGGAGGGATACAAGACCCGCGGCCCGGCCACCACCTACGCGCGCAAGAGCATGGCGGAACTGCGCCCGGAAGGGCTGCGCGTGTACGAACCGGTACGACACGCGGCTCGTCCGCAGGTCGGTCGGTACGGAGCGCGTCGGGCCGGCATGTGCATGGGACAGGTGCAGTCGGGGACGACAGTCGGCTACGAATGCGGCTCGTGCCGCGCGTTCGTCTCGCTCGACACCGTATGGCGCGACGGGTTCACCATCGTGAGGGACGGCCGTGGAACGCACACGCTGTCCTACGCCCTCGACCGCGAGCACGCCCGTCCCTTCGGTGAGGGAGCGGCCCATCGGGTCACTTCCCCGGAGGCAGAGACGGCGATCGCCGAGATGATCAATGAGCTTGAGACGATCCGTCGCGAGATGGACAGCATCAAGTCCCTTGCCGCGGAGGCGGAGGCATACGCGACCACGGCGGAATCGGGCAAGGGTGCCGCACTGGATTCCCGCAACGTCGCCGAGGCTTACGCGGGTGCGATCGCCGCTGCGGACGCGCACCGCGAGTTGGCGTTCCTGGTGAAGCTCGCGATTCGCCGCTGTGAGGCTCTGGACAAGCTGCGTACAGCCTTTCGGGAGCGTGCGGAGGCGGTGACGGCGGACGGGTACGAGCGGGATGCCGACCGGCTCTACGCCGACGCTGGGAGTCTCATCGACTCTGCGTGGGAGTACTGCGGAGTTGTCGAAGAGTCGCAGGGCACTGCGTCCGCTGCGGCGAAAGCGGCGAGCGCCGAGTATGACCGGCGGTGTCTGAAGTGCGGCACGTTCTACCGTCAGCCGGCCCGTTCGGGCGGGAGCCCCATGGTGCCGTGTGCGTGCTCCGCCATGTACGCGGGAAGCGTGGCAGACGTGAGCGACCCTGCCACGGCTCCCGCTCCGTGGGAGTGCCAGGGACAGCTGGAGTTCGGCGAGGCGGAGCCGGACGTCGACGCGCCGGACGACGAGATGCCGGTCGCTCCGGTCGCCAACGCTGCGGAGGAGGTTCCGACATGGCTTGAGACGTCGGCTCCGGCAGTGCGAGTGACGGACCGCTCATGGTGGGTCGGCCGATACGCGCAGTGGACCACGAGGACGCTGCGCGCCAATGACGCACCCCGGGCGGTAGCGCGATTCGCGCGCGTGGCCGAGAGTGCCGGCTGGTCGGTCGTACTTCGTGCCGGCACAGACGCGACGGACGACGACACGTGCGTCGGCGTATGGGAAGTCGAGGCAACGGGACGGTGCCACGACAACGCGGCCGGCGGGCAGAGCGATGCTGTCATGTCGGTGATGTGGTCCCAGAAGCACGACGGAAGCCGGTGGACGTTCGACCGTGAGCGGTCGGTGGCCGAGATCGGGGGTCGCGTTCTCCACGGAATGGTGACCCTGTCCGACTACGAGCGGGCGGCTCGTACGGCGCGGCCCATGAAGCCTGAGCCGGTAGCGGAGGCTGCGGGGGACGCGGCGGAGACTGTGCTGGCGCCGGTCTCCGCTGCGACACCGACCGCTGCAGAGCACCCCGCAAAAGAAAACGGTACATGTACCGAACGGTCCGCAGACGCTGCACCTGAGACTGCTGCGGAGGCTGTGTCGGTGGCTGCTGGTCCGCTGGTAGTGCCGGTTACCGAGATGGTTCGGCGTGCGCGGGGCGCGCAGGTTCAGGCTGAAATGCTCGCGTGGGACGCGCAGACGTCCGTAAATGATCTTGCCGAGGTGTACGGGGAGCGTGGGTCTCTCGGGCTGTCGTGGGATCAGGAGGAGGGTCTGCGGAAGTCGCTCGCGCGGGAGCGTGCAGTGGCGGCGCAGGTCGCCAATGAGGCATTCCGAGCGCGAGTCACCGCTGAATCGTGGGAGCGGGACATCGAGCGGGCGACCGCGGACATGGACGCGATGCGGGAGCGGACGGCGCGGCTGTTCTCTGCTGAGGGGGATGACCGGTCCCGGTGGGTGTCGTCGGACGGTAGGACGGTCATTGCGCTCGCACCATCTGCGGAGCAGGACGTTGCAGCAGGGACTGCCGCGCGCTTCGCTGCTGCGCTCGCCGGCGCGGTTGCTGCGAAGGATGCCGGCCGCATGCTGAAGTCGACGGACGTCCCCACCAAGGCCAAGCATGGGCGCGGCCGCGAGCCGGAGTTCAAGCAGGCTGTCGCCCGTGCGTCGCGTCCGCTGCTGCAGCCGTGGAAGGCACCGCGGGTGCCGGAGGAGGGTAAGCCGCTGAGCGGGGCTGGTCTTGCCGCTCTGGACGCTGACGGGGTGTGCGCAGAGGTAGAGACGGCGCCCGATGTGTGGATGCCGCGGGCTGCTGTCTACATGGCTGAGACCGCAGCGGCGAACGGATGGGCGGTTGCCATGGAACGGTGCGCGTCCGGCGCCGTCACTGTGCGTGTGGCGGGCGTGGTTGCCCGGGAGTCGGGACCGGTGGCCGGTGAGATCGTCGCCGTCTGGACGGACGGGATGTACGACGTTCGCCAGTCGAGCGCGTACGTGAACGGTGAGCAGCTGGCCCGGCCGGCCGACCTGGAACGGGTGTTGACCACCATCGGCCAGAACGCAGAGGCAGGGAGCATCGCAACGGCTACCGCACCGAAGCAGGTCAGCGCACCGGCACCGGAGGGAGTCTCCGACCCGTGCAGCGCCGACGTGTGGGAATCGGACGGCGGCGCCTGCCTGGACGTTGAACCGCCCGTGGCGCCTGGCGTCGGACGGGCGACTGCACCCGCCCGAATTGCTCTCTCTCCGGAAACCGGTACATGTACCGCTTTGGCCGTCGACGAAGTCCGGAAGCTCCCCGACGTCGTGAGCATCCCGGAGGCCGTCGACACCTGGGACGGCGAGGGCGGCGCCGTGCCCGGAGTTGAGACCCCGCATGCCCGACCTGCCCAGAATCTGAGCGGCCAAGACGCCTACGCGGTTCGCCCGGATGTGGCCGAGTGGGCCCCCGTACCCGGCACGACCCGCCAGACCGTCGAACTGACCTGCGCAGGGGTAAAGTACCACGTCGTTCACGCGCCGGACGCGGTGCTGCCCTACACCGTGCGGCGGAACCTCGGCGGCGCCGACGCCGATCTGGGCGGCTGGACCGACCTGGACGATGTGCGTGCGATCGTCCGGGCCGACCGCCGGCGCTCCGCCGCCCTGGAAGCCCACCGCCTCCGTACCGAGCAGCAACAGCGGCGCGTGGCGTACCGGATGCAGGGGGAGCGGCGGCAGGCTCCCGTGCAACTGACGGAGGAAGGGCGCCGAGCCGTTGCCCGTAGGGATGAGGAGAGGCACCGTCCCGTGGCCGCGGAACTCTACGTCTCGCCGATCACGGGAAGCGCGGTGCTGGGCTTCGTATGCGGGACGTGCACAACCACGCACGATGACCCCCGCTGGCGGCCACGCACCCTCGGCACGGGCCACCCCACTGCGTCGTCTGTCCGACGGGACATGCTTGCTGCGGCGGTGGAGAAGCAAGGCTGGATCGTGAGCGGCCCGTGGGCGGCCCATGGGACGCGGGGAGACACCCTGCGCGCACCGGTCGCCCCGACGCCGGCCTACCTTGCATGGGTAGACGCGCACCACGGGGCGAACCCGCGGACGCCCGAGGTAGAGCCGGGTGAGCGCATCACCCCCATCCAGCGCGGATGGTGGGAGGTCACCAGTAGGGAGGGGCGCCGCTACGAATTCACCTGGCAGGCGACCCCGACCGGAGTGGTGTGGCGCGTGCGTCATCACAGTTCCGACGGAGTCGAGCGCGTCGCCAGGACCGATCTGGCAAGCACCGCTCTGACGGCCCTGCGCCTCCACGCCGCTGGGCGGGGCAGCCAGCGCCAGGGCATGGCGCTCCGCCAACCGGTACTGATTGCTGGCTGATGGCCCCAGAGTGACCAGCCGCTCGGCCTGCAGGCCGAGCGGCTCGGCCCGTGGCATAGGCGAGCGGCCGCGAAAGTTGGAGCCGCAGGAGCCCCAGGGTGACACCACCAGCAGGTGGTGACCAGCACGTTTCGAAATGGAGTTGACCCCAGCGAAGCATGAACTGGTACATGTACCGGATGAATGCGCGCATCAAGTGGCAGGGCATCATCGACCGGGCACGCGACATCGTCGACAGTTACGACGACGGGGTGACCGTACGGCAGGTCATGTACCGGCTTGTCTCCGCAGGGCTCCTGCCGAACACCGCTCCCACCTACCGCAGGCTCTCCTCCCAGCTCGCTCAGGCCCGCCGCGACGGGCGCTTCCCGGACCTGATCGACACGATCCGCGAAGTCCACGTTCCGCCCTCATGGCCCGATGCCGCCGCGTTCGAGGCGGACATGCCGCAGTGGTTCCGTCTCGACCGCACCCGCGGTCAGCAGTGGGCGCTGTACATGGCGGCTGAGAAGGACACGCTCCGGCAGCTGCTGACCAGATGGCTGGCCGAGTACGGCATCCCGGTCCTCGTGGTGCGTGGATTCGGCAGCCAGTCCTATGCCGACGTCGTCCGCGAACGTGTGCGTAGCGACCCCCGTCCGGCCGTACTGCTTTACCTCGGCGACTTCGACGCCAGCGGCTCCGACATCGAACGTGACTGGGTGGAACGCACCGCCTGCTGGGAGCGGGTGGAGCGGGTCCTGCTGACGGACGGACAGATCCGCGAATACGACCTGCCGCCGGCCGAAGGGAAGAGGAACGATCCTCGCTGGCCGCAGTTCGCCCGTCGCTATGGCTTCGACATCGACCGCCCCGTCCAGTGGGAGGTCGAGGCGCTTGAACCGGCCGAACTCAAGCGGCTGGTCCTGGACGCCGTCGACCCGTACTTGGACCGGGAGATTCTCGCCCAGGTCATGGCCGACGAGGAGCAGCAGCGAATTCGGCTCACTGAGATCCTCGGCCAGCACAGAGACGGCTGAACGAGGGCGCTGGTCTGGCGACGAGGGACGACCTGCTGGGGCGAAGCCACCCTGGCCGGGCTGGGTTGGGGCGGCGGGCATTCATGGTCCAGAGGCCAGCCAGCAAACGAAAGCGGCCGGCGCCCATTCCGCCGAAGCGGGTGGCAAGGACGCCGGCCAACCGAAGACACACACCACTCAGGAAGTTAGACCTGCGCGGACTGCATCGCCCTTCGAGTGTAGTGGCGCAACCGGCACCTTCTTGCTCGCGATGACGAAAGTCCGGTAGATTTCTTTCGCTGAGGAATGTCGGCGCTGTGCCAGCCGAACAGAGGAAGACCATGATCCGCGCCGGACGCCGAAGGTACGCCCAGAACAGCGACGAGCTCGCCGCAGCCATGGGCATCAGCGTCGGCACCTTCCGTAACAAGCAGCCCTACACTGCCGAGGACTTCCCGCCCCTGATCAGCTCAGAGGGCGCGCGCTCGAAGCTTTGGGACAGAGCGCAGACCGCGGCCTACCTGGGCGGCCGCCCCGTCCCCGCCCTTCCGAAGGACGACGACGACCAGGACCTCCTCGACCGCAACGAAGCCGCTACCCTGCTGAAAGTCACCCCCAAGACCTGGGACACCTACAAAGCAGACATCCAGATCGCCTCTCATCTGACCAAGGTCAAGGGCGTGGAGCACTGCCCTCGCGGCATCGTGCAGGCCTTCAAGGAGTCGAGGACCAGCGGCAGCGGAGCGGGCCCCAAGGGACGCCCCAAGGGCAGTAGGGACGTGGTCCCGCGGGACGCGATTTCAGCCCGGGTCAGCGAGCTTCTTGACGACGACCCAGGGGTGACGCTTGCAACCGTCCAGGAACGTGTCGGCCTGTCCTACGCCGCGGCCGCGCGCGCACTGCCGAGGTTGCGAGGAGAACGGATCGCCGACTTGCTGCAGACTGAACCGGACCTGACGCTCGAGGACGCCGCTGCCCGTCTCGGTTGCCCGACCGCAGTGCAGCGCACGGCCCTCGCCAGCGCCGCCACCGAGCTGCGGGCCCGCCAGATCCAGCCGTACCTCCAGCGCGTCGTCAACGCCCTCGTAAGCGCCGACCAGGCCGAGCAGCAGGACGTTCGGGTCCAGCGTCTGGAAGACGACGTGCTTGCCGCGGTCATCCTGCTGAGCAGCCCCCGGACCCCAGCTCTCGTGTGGGACGAGCGCTACGGCTGGCGAACCGCCATCAGCCGGCGCCACCCGGTCGGCAAGGAATCCGGCACCCCGCCCGAGGGCGATGGCATCCGATACCTGAGCGAGAACCAGCAGCCCGAGCCGGCCGAGCTGCTCGGAGCGCTCACCGACGGCCGGCGCGGGTCCCGGCAGCCCAAGACCATTCACCCGCCGGTGCCGTCGAGGACCTGAGCGGACGGGGCCGCGCGGCGGGAGCATCAGGCCGGCCGGGCGGCCCCGCATGCCGGCCGCTTACGGTGCGCCAGTCCTCGAACTGACTGAGGGATGGGTTGCGGCGATGTGGTCGAGGAAGTCGCCGAATGTGCCGAGTGGCTGTTCTGGCTGGGACAGGGCTTCGGTGACGGCCTGCCAGCGGTCAGGGTCGGCTCCGCACAGGCGGATGAGTGCGTCGGGGGCTGCGGACGAGTCTGGCCTCGAGCTGGCGTACCAGCGCATCGGTGCTGTGCCGTGATGATGCGACGGCATAAAGGCCAGCTGCTCTACTCCTCACCGGGGCTGGCCCTCCGCGCTGCCCGGCGGGACGGTGACGGCGCCCTGGTGGTGACCGGCTCCCCCTGCCCGCCGCCGAAGCGCACAGCCCGGCCGCCCGGGCAGACGAACCCGGAGCGGTGCCGCCAGATGTTCTTCGACCCTGTGCCGGTGGGAAGCCCCGGGTCGTTGAAGTCGTGTCCCCGAAGGGCGCCAGTCCACCTCTGATGACGTGATGGGCATTGGCCTCAGCGAGTCCGTCCGTCGTGGCGGGTGACCCCGCCGTGCCGGGTGGCGTTGAGCCCGTTATGACCATGACGTCCGCGACGATGCGGCCCACCCCCGTCATCGGTGTCCAGCGGGGGAGCGAGGAAAGGGTTCTCTGTTCCGGCCTGGAGCCGATCTTCAGCGAGCTGGCCCGGCGGTGGGAGACCGATGGCCGTCTTGTGCCCGGCCGCCCGGATGAGGAGTGGACCCTCCTCGCCTGCCGTTCCCCCTGGCCCGGACGCTGACCGTGCGGTGCGGGCACGGCCCCACCCGGCACCGCACCCGCGAGGAACCGCAGGCGCTCTCCGGCGTTTGCGGTTCGGGGCTGCCGGGCCGGTACACCGTGGTTGGGCCCACCGGTCCGGCAGTCCCCCCATCGGTTCAGGGCGTGCTGAACGGTGCCCGGCAGCACGAAGGCCCTGGTTCCGAGGGAGACCAGGGCTTTCGGCGGTACGGTCCGGGAAGGGGAAGCCGACGGGCCGTTGACGCGGCCCCGTTGCCAGAGCGCGGAAGCGGGGCCGCGGACCTCACCCGGTCCCGACGTGGGGCGTCCGGACCAGCGCATGTGTCACAGAGACCAACACCCCACCGGCGCGCAAGGACACGCTCTGCGTCAACGCGAAGCGCCTTGTGTCTCCTGCGAGGATGCTGCTCATGCAGCCGCTGCCGGTCCCCTGCCCCGCCGACCGGATCCCGGACGCGACGGGCATGGATGCCTTCACCACCGCGTACAGGGCGGCCAAAGAGCAGCGGGTCGTGTTCGTCGCCATCGAGCGCCAGGGCCCGCGGTGGACGGTGAAGGCCGACGCGATCACCGCACCGCAGCTCACCCTCGACACCACGGTGCACGACGCCGTCCGCGACGCCGTCAGCCACCTGATCGACTCCCGGCAGATCCGCCCCGACTCCTTCGCCGACCCCGTCTACGTCGTTCTGTACGACGTGGACGGCGAGGGACGGGCCCGGGAACTGGCCGCCGCCCTGCACGCCGCCTTCTACGGCGACCTCGAACCTCTGGCCCGCGCCGTACCTCTCACGTCCTGACGGTCATCTGCCCCTGAGACATGAGGTGTTTCCGGTGGTCACAGTGGGTGCGTGCGTGTAACGTCCCGGTTAGCTGTCGTGGTTCGGATCTTCCCCTTTGCCCATGCCTTCGGCGTGGGTTTTTTTGCTGTGCTGTGCCGCAGGGACCAGGGCGATCACCTCCGCCTCCCACACCGTGTGGGCGGTGTTCATCGACTGGAAGGCATGAGACATGGCTACGGGAACTGTGAAGTGGTTCAACGCGGAGAAGGGCTTCGGCTTCATCGCCCAGGACGGCGGCGGCCCGGACGTCTTCGCTCACTACTCGGCGATCAACTCGACGGGCTTCCGTGAGCTCCAGGAGGGCCGGGCCGTGACGTTCGACGTCACCCAGGGCCAGAAGGGCCCCCAGGCGGAGAACATCAACCTCGCCTGAGCCCACCCCCCCCGTCGGCGGGACCGGGGCAGACGCAGTGCCTCGGTCCCCGCCGTTCGCACGGGGCGGGCGGCGGGCACCGTTGCGAACCGGCCGTACGGCGACGGCCCCTCCAGCCCTCGCCCGCGATGGCCGTCTGCGGCCGCAGCCCCGTCCTGGCAGCGCAAGCGCAGCGCGCTTGAGACCCTGCTGCTTCGGGGACACGCAGCCGTCTCCAGGGTCCGGCACCCGGTCACCTGCCGGAGTAGACCGGCGGTAGTGGGTCAGCTGGCCTGGCGGTAGGCGCCGGCGGGCCCGGTGAGGCGCCGTCCGTACCGCTGGTTGATGCGGTCGATGACCGGCTCCAGCCGTAGGCGCATCTCGCGGGCGTGGTCGAGGGAGAGCTGGGTGCCGGGGCCTTCGTCGGCCGGGCGGAGGTCTTCGGCGATGAGGGTGAGGCGGCGGATCCGGGCACGTTGGAAGGCCATCGCGTCCAACAGGCGGAGCACGGTGGTGCGGAGGTCTTCGGTGTGGGCGGAGGGCTGGGGCAGGCGTCGGGTGCGCTGGGCGGTGGCGCCGCCGGCCATCCGTACGGCGAGGGTGAGGCCGCGGGCGATCTGGCCGCGGCCGCGGATCCGGCCGGCGAGGGTGACCGTCAGGTCCAGGAGGGCGGCGCGGACGATGACCGGGTCGTACATGTCCCGGTCGAAGGAGAACGACGTGCTGGTCGACTCGGGCATGCGCTCGACGGCGACGGCGCGGGGGTCGATCCCGCGGGCGCGGTCGCGCAGGGTCCGGCCCGCTTTGCCGCCGAGGATCCGGCATGCCACGGTCTCGTCCATCGAGGCGAGCGCGGCGATCGAGTGCAGCCCGTAGGCATGGAGCTGCTGGGCCTGGGCGGGGCCGATGCCGTGCAGGGCCTGGATCGGGAGCGGGCCGAGGAACGCCTCGACGGCGCGGTGGTCGGGCAGGTGCAGCACTCCGGAGCGGCCGACGCGCGCGGAGGCGGTCGCGGCGGTCGCCCAGGTGTCGGCGACACCGATGTGGGTGTCGACGCCGACCTGGAGCAGGGCTCTGACCCGGAACTGTTGGGCCAGCGCTCCCGCGTCCACGCCGAACAGCTTGAGCGAGCCCTTGACCTGCGCGAGCGCTGCCGTAGGCGGGAGGGGTTGGACGAGTGGGGTGAACCCTGTGAGGAGGTCCAGGACGTGCCGGTGGCCATGCGGGGAGGTGTCCGGCCGGCACCGGACGTGCCACACGGTGTGCGACGTCGACGTCGGCCCGGTCATGCCGCTCTCCCCGCGTGCTCGCGCTCGGCCTGGACCAGTCCCGCCAGGTCCGCCCGCCCGGCCGCCGTCCGCGCCCAGTACGGGTGGTAGTACACGCGGCCCGACAGTGCCAGGAGGCGGCGGCGCAGCACTGTCGTACGGGCCGTGCCGGGGCGGGCGAGCTCCTCGTATGTCGCGGCCCAGGATCGCTGAGCGGTGACGAGGTCGTCGGGGAAGGGGTGGTGCCTCATAGAATGATTAGAGCATCTGTTCGAATTCTTGTGCACGTCGTGCCACACCCAACTCAGGGGAACGCGAGTTCTACCCTCTGCCGGGACGGCACCCGGCCCGACCCCGAGGAAGTGCGCCATGGCCACCCCGACCCCCGCGCCGCGGAACCTTCCGCCGCAGCTCTGCCCGCCTCAGCTCAAAGGCCGCTGCGCGAAGTGCATGGCCGAGTGCCACCAGTACGGCTTTGGCGGAAACCCGCTGTGTCAGGAGCACCAGGCAGAGGTGGCCGCGCTGCAGAAGCCGAAGCGTCCGGTGGGCTGATGTCCGAGCTGCCGCCGGACCTACCGCGTCTTCGGACCCTCGAGCACTGGCTCGTGCTGTCCCTGGACCGCGTCCGGGCGCGGATCGCCGAGGTCGAGAAGCGCGAGGCCGCGATGCGTCCGGTCCGGGCCCTGCCCGAGGGCCCGGGCTGGGTGCTCTCGTACCTGCGCGAAGGCGGCCGGCCGGTGGCGGACAGCATCCACATCGGGGACTGCCGCATGGCCGGCAGCCACAGGAAACCGCTGAGCCGTGATGAAGCCCGCCACGCCCTCACGAGCGGCGGGATACGGGCCTGCGAGATCTGCCGGCCCGACTCCGACCTCGGCATCCTCGAGTAACCACGCTCCAGGCCCGCGCGGCAGGGTGACCCCAGGGTCAGGCGGATTTCCGGCGGCGGGGCGATGCCGTCTTCTTCGCCGTGGTCTTCTTGGCGGCCGCCTTCTTCGCCGGCGACTTCGTGGCCGCGGCCTTCTTCTTCGTCTTCGGCATCTCGTGGACGGTGGCGTGCTCGCCGGTCTCGCCGCGGGCTTCCTTGGCCTTGGCCACGGACTCCTCGAGTGCGGCCATCAGGTCCATGACCTTCCCGGCTGGCGCAGCTTCCTCGCCCTCCACGACGTGGGGTTCGCGGTGCTCGGCCTTCGCCTCGATGACCTCGCCCAGCGCCACGTGGTAGTGATCGGTCAGCGCAGACTCGTCCAGGTCGTCGAGGTGCTCGACGGACATCGTCTCCAGGAGCGCGAGCGCGCCCTCGATCTCCTCCTCGGTCAGCGGCGTCTCGTCCGGGCGGAGCTCGTCCGGGGACCGTACTTCGTCGTCCCAGCGCATCGAGTGGAGCAGCAGCGCGTCGCCGTACGGGCGGAGCAGTCCGAGACGTTCGCGGCCACGGAGGGCGAACTTGGCCACCGCGACTTTCTCGTTCCTGCCGAGCGCCTGCCGCAGGAGCGTGTACGGCTTGGCCGCGACGGGGCCGTCAGCGGTCAGGTAGTAGCTGGCCTCGCCGATGTGACGGGGGTCGATGGTGTCCCAGGGCACGAACGCGGCGATCTCGATCGCCTTCGCGGTCGGCAGAGGCATGTCGGCCAGGTCCTGGTCGGTGATCGGGATGATCTGGTCCTTGGAGACCTCGTACCCCTTGCCGATCTCGGCCTCCGTCAGCTCCTCACCGTCGACAGCACACACCTTCTTGTTGCGGACGCGGCCGCCATCCTCGAGGTGTATCTGGCGAAAGCTGATGCTGTGGCTCTCGGTGGCCGCCTCGAGCTTGCAGGGCACCGTGACCAGCCCGAACGAGATGGCTCCGCTCCAGATCGGACGACCGGGCATCAGTACCTCCAGGAGCCCCCCTGGGGTCTGACCTCAGGCTATGCAGAATCCAGCCGTGATCGCACACCCTCCCAGGCACCCGGCGTTATGCGGTGGCCGGCTCCGTACTCCGAGGCACTCAGCGACCTGGCGGCGCCTTCCGTACTGGTTCGGCGCCGCCGAGACGAGCGCCTCCCGGCTCCCACGATGCACGACGACGTCCGTGAAGCCATCAGTCATCTGATCGACTCCCGGGAGATCCGCCCCGACTCCTGGCAGTTCATGACCACCTCGGAGACGAGCTGGTGAACCGCCTGCCGTAGCGGCTCGGGCATCTGGGTGTCGTCCATGGCCCGCACGCAAAAGGGACCCGACCCCGGACACTGGGAGTCGGCTCCTTCACTCACCCGCTCGGACTAGGCTCTCCCCCGGCCCGCGCCGGAATGGAGCGCGCGGGACAGGCCCCGGTCCCCGTGACGGGACGCAGTACGGCCGGGGCCGCCCCCACATCCGAGGTTCTGAGGGGCGAGTTCGGTTCGTCGACTACTTGAGCTCCTTGTCGGCCAGAAGCAGGAAGTCGACAGCGCAGCTGATGCGGCTGTGGAGGTCGTTGAGGGTGTACCAGGAACTCGGGTTCAGCGCCGAGAGATCGGGCTGGTCCATCAAGCCGTACTGGACTCGGCGGTGGTGGGCCCCGAGTCCCTGGAAGATCAACGGCACCAGCTTGACCATGCGGACGTCCGTCGCCCCCGCGGTGATGAACCACCCACCCTGGATAGGGAAGAAGCGGTCGAAGGCTTCGAGCGCCGTCGGGATCTCGTCGACCGGGATGCCGGAGTACTTCGACATCCACTCGAACTCCTGCTGCTCCCGGTCGTCGAGGTAGAACCCGCCCCATCCCCAGAGAAACTGCTGCCAGAAGGTCGCGTAGCACCGGAAGTTCGGCTGCTTCCGCAGCCACTCCATGCCCGAGCGGAAGCTCGAAGGGAGGGCGTGGTAAGTCAGCCCTTGGAAGATGAAGACCTTTCGGTCCTCCGACATGCTGAACTCCGGCGCGCCGTCGGGGTGCGCGAGCGCGTAGTCGACGGCGGCCTTGAGGATGGCCAGGCGGGCGCGATGCTCGAGGTACGTGCACGCCTGGAGTTCCGGATGCTTCCCCTTGAGCATTGCCTTGTAGCTCGGGCTTTCAGCAGGCGCCGACTGCGGGTCGAACGTGCCCCCGTCGAGTTCGTGCGCGTAGCCGCGAGTCAGTTGCGGATGCTCCTGGTATGCCTCGTACAGCATCGCCGCCGACTCTTCGGGGGCCCGTGAGAGGAAGGTGCCGTTGTTGATCTGGCGATGGTAGGTCTTCGCAGCCGCGGCACCCTGCTCGCCCTTCTTCGCCCGCCCGTTGATGAGATTGACGAACCGACGCTCCACACCGTACGAGAACCGCCACAGGGCAATGAGTTGCGGCTCCATGAAGGTGCCGAAGCCCTTCTCCGAGAAGTGCTCCGGAGCGGCTTGGAAGTCGTCGAAGCAGACGACCTCCAGCCCCAGCGGGCTCATCCGGGTAGGGGCGGTCTTGCGGTCGTCCCAACGGGTGTGGAAGAAGGCACCATGCTCGATCTTCAGGTACCGCATCCAGCCGACGACCTTGAAGAGATCGGTGTACCCCCACTTGCCACCTTTGACCTCGATGAGCCGCCGCGCGGCTTGCTCACCTGCGTAGTCAGTCGTGACGATGTCCAGCTCAAGGAGGTCCGCAGGGTCGGACTCCACGATCTGCTTCTCTACGAAGTGGCCCGATGCTTGAAACAACGCGGCGATGTAGTCCTCAAGCTCCTCGCCGGCCCCCGGGATGTCCGGCAGCGTCACGACCCTTTTGCTCATCAACCACCCTCTCTGTGCCGAGCGACCATACCGGCGCTGATCACAGGGCGGCTACGCGTTTCTAGAACGCTGCCTGTCATTGCGCCAGAGCCCCCGGCGCGGACATCGAAGCCGACGGCGGCCGCCAGCGAGCGGACAGGCCGTGGACGGCGAAACTCCGAGACCGCTGGGTGAGTGGAACGATCTCCAGACGATCCACGCGACTGGTCTGCCCGGTTGGCGAGCTGGCTTGTCAGTGTGGTCCCGCATGCTTGGAGTTCACCTGGCACGAAGGACATCCATGACCCTGGACTTCAACGCGGACGAACCGGTAGTCGGGCTGGCGCGGCAGCGAGAGCTGATACGCGCCGTCGGGAACGCCAGCAGCGCGGACGAGACGCGCTGGCTGGAGTGGAAGTCCCAGCACGACGTTTCGAAGGCGGCGGGAGCCTTCGCCGTGTCGAAAGCGATCCTCGGCTTCGCCAACCGGATGCCTGATGTGGCGGAGCAGTGGGCTGGAGGCCACGCCTACCTCTTGGTAGGGGTTGATGAAGACGCGATCTACGGGGTTCCGACGCACGATGTCGAGAAGGTCGACAGCTGGCTGAGGCGCTACCTGGGCGAGTTCAGCCGCTACCAGTTCACGTACGTCCCCATGGACACCGACGAGGGCAAGCGCCACGTCATGCTCGTCGACGTCTCTCCTCCCCGGTGGGGCGACCTCATTCACCCCCTCCACAAGGAACATCAGAACTACCGCCCGGGCACCGTCTTCCACCGATACGCCGGCAAAACCGAACCCGCTCGCCCAGCGGAGATCTACGCCCTCACGGACCGCGCACGCCGAGCAACGAAGCGCGTGAACGTCGACGTCACCATGACCACCGGCACCGTCGCCGTACTGGCCCCGACCGAGGACGCCCGCCGAACGATCACCGACTACCTCCGCGAGGCGATTATGAGGCAGGTGGACGCCGCGGACGAGAAGAAGAAGGCGGCGGCGTCCAACCTGTTCAAGGACTTCAGCGCGCTCCAGAACCTGTGGCCTGACTCCCGATCCCCGGAGGAATTCCGGCAGGAGGTGGACGAGTACCTGGGGGACTTCGACCTCGCGATGCAGCATGCCCTGGCACAGGCGGTCAGCGCCGCAGGCACGCCTTTGACCCTCACGCTGACCAACCCCGGAGAAGACAATCTCGCGCAGGTCGAGGTCGTGCTGAGTCTCCCCGGCACCGTTACGGCCCATGTCACGGCCGACGCAGAGGAAGAGGTCGACTGGCCTCATCAGCCGGCCAAGTACGGGGAGGGCACCATGCCCGGCTTCGCCGGCCTCCCAGCGGTGCTCGGGGTGCGGCCACCGGCCTACCATCTGCTGTCCCCGCAATCCCCGGACATCGAGCAGCAGGATGGCCGCACCGTTATCCGCTTTGCCCCGGTGGACCTGCGTCCCCACGAGGCCGTGGCTCTTGATCCGATCACGGTTTACAGCAGTCAGGAAGCCGACTCGTTCCTCTCGGAGTGGCGAGCGACTGCGACCAACGTCAGCAGCAAAGTACAGCGGTCCTTGTCCATCCCCGCTCAGCGGCTCGAGCTCGACCTACGGGACGCGCTCCGGGCCATGCACGGAATCGACGACGACGCAGAGCAAGAAGAGGGCGGGGACGGCTAGGAACGGCACAAGGGTCCGCGCCGGCTGTCTCCAGCGCGGACCCGCGGGGTCTCCAACGAGGGCTACGCCGCCCACTCCAGCCCGAGGCTGGCGAGCGCGGCCAGCTTCTCCGCCGTGAGCTTCCCGCGCCTGCTCTTGCTGTTGCTCAGGAACACCCCGAGCTTGACCTCCGTGCCGTCCTCCAGCCGCTCTACGTGGGCCCTGGGGACCTTCACAGAGCCCTCCCGGGCCTTGTACTGCGCCAGGGCCGCCACACCCTTCTCGAAGGCGCTGACGCCCGCTGTGGACGGCTTCGCGGGCGCTTCCGGCTCCGGCGCATGGGGGAGGATGCCGAAGGCTTCCAGGCGCTCGCGCTGCCCGTCGGACAGGGCTGCCCACGCCTCCGGCTTGCGCTGCTTGGCGAGCCACTTCCCGATGTCCATGCCGTGGACGGTGACGCCGGGTTCGACGTAGGCGAGGATGGTCTCCTCCGCGAGCATCTCCCGCACCACCGCATAGTGCCTTTGCCACTCCGGCGGCCACGACGGGTTCCAGTCCCCGTCGACCGCCTCCAGCGCTGCCTTCCACTCGGGGCGATCGTCCAGGGCGCCAGGCCGGCGGAGGTTGGCCAACCACTGCCCCACCGGCCTGTCCAACATGGTCGCGGACCTCGGCGCGCACAGCGTCCAGTGCTGCTCGTAGTACGCCTTCGCGGCCTCCAGGTTCTCCTGGAACCGCTCATCGACCAGAGACCAGACCATGCCCAACTGTTCCAGCCTCCGGGCGCGCTGGCCGGTCATCTGCCCCGCCCCGTACGCCCGTCGCTGCTCCGCGACCCACTGCCCCAGCGGGTACGCACCCTCCTTGTGCCCGTACGGAACCCGGGCGTGAAGCTCACGCTCGGTGAACTTCTTGAGTGCCGCCCAGCCGCGTCCCCAGTCCTGGCGCTCCGTGTCGATCACGTTGAAGGAAATCCAGTCCGCGACCATCACAGGGTCACGGGGAGCGGCAAAGCGGAGCAGCAGACGGGATTCGTCCTCGCCTTCCTCGGGCGGCGGACCGATGTACTCGGACGGCTGCGCGACGTCCTTCTGAGGCTCCTGCGGAATCGCGAGCAATTCGATTGCCTCTTCGTCGTGAGCCCGCAGACCCTCCAACACCTTCACCAAAGGCCGATACGATCCGGAGGTGAACATGTCTTCCGGCTTTTCTCCAGGCTGGAGAAATACCGGCACGATCAAAGAGGCCACCTTGCCCTGTCCGGGCTTCTGACGGAGCGCCCGGCCAATCGCCTGGACGATGTCGTGCGGAGCGCCCTTGGGGTCCAGAAGGGCCACCGAGTCCACCGCCCGGATGTCCACGCCCTCGCCCAGGACACGGCAGTTCGAGAGCACCGCCCGCTGCGCGGTGGACCCGAAGCCGCCCAGGACTCCCCGCCGGCGCTCGGGCACGTGCTCACCACACAGCCAGTCCGCCCAGATCGCCGCCGGGTACTTCTCGGGCTGGTCGGCGTGCAGCTTCGCCGCCACGCGCTGAAGGCCCTCCGCGTACGCCTGTGCCTCTATCGTCCGGTGGTGGAAGGTGATGCACGTCGACAGGTCGTGCTGCGCCATCGTGTGCAGCAGCGCGGCCTGGAGCGCCCCGAGGCGCTCACCACGGACCTTCTCGCTGTGCCGCTCCTCGCCCATCAGCCGATCCGGGGTGACGACCGGGTCCTGGAGCTCCAGGACGATGATCTGGTACCGCGCCAGCAGCCCACGCGACACGGCCGACGCCAACGAGAGCTTGTAGAGGACCGGCCCGAAGACCCTCTCGTCGTCCATGGAGGCCGCCATCTCACGCGGCAGCGGGTCACGCACCCCCTCCGAGACCTCGCGGTTCAGCCGCTCCTCCCAGATCCGCGGCGTGGCCGTCAGGTACAGCCGGCGGTGCGACGGGATGACACCCTGGTTATGAACGTCGGCCCACGCCTTACCCATCGAGCCCGACGTCCGGTGTGCCTCATCGACCACCGTGAGGTCCATCGGGTCCAGCTGCTGCCCGTAGGCGCCCTCGAAAGCCTCCGCCAGAACACCGAGGCTGGCGTACGTCCCGAAGATGGTGACCGGCCCCGAGCTGTGCCACAGAGCCAGCTGCACGGGATTCGTGGTGGAGCGCACCTTGAGGTTCCACAGCTCCGGGTCGTCGGTGAGGCTGCACACCGCAACCGCCGGCCCCGAGTGCCCAGCGCCGCGCCACGCCTGCACCGTCTGGGTCAGAAGGTCCAGCGTCGGCACCAGGACGAGAATGCGGCCCTTGGGCACAATGCGCTTCGCCGACGTCGCCGCAATGATGGTCTTTCCCGTGCCACACGCGGCGTGCACCTGCCCGCGAAGGCCATTCACGGGGATACCGCCCGGCGGGATATCGAATCCCCGCACGATGGCGGCAACTGCCTCGATCTGGTGGTCACGCAACTTCACGGCCATTTCCCGTGTTCTCCTTTTCGTGGAATGTCGCGCGTAATCAGAATGGAAGGTCCCGGCGCGATGGTGTGGCCCGGGGTTGTAGTGTCTGGTCCCAAACACTACACAGGCACGGCACGTGATGCATCACCCGCACGCCAACTTTCACCCCCAGGGTGATACATGGCTGAATCTTACCCAGAAGCGGCTGGTTGTCCTGTATGCTGATGGGGTATTGGTGAGCTTGACCGGGCAGTTTCGAGGGTGGGGGAGTGGTCAGGGTGGAGCGCAGCGGAACCCTTCACTGCGGTGCGGCCGGCACCCGATCGGGCCG
Source organism: Streptomyces sp. NBC_01255 (assembly GCF_036226445.1). Lineage (NCBI taxonomy): Bacteria > Bacillati > Actinomycetota > Actinomycetes > Kitasatosporales > Streptomycetaceae > Streptomyces > Streptomyces sp. NBC_01255. The sequence continues at coordinate 246 of NZ_CP108475.1, read as the reverse complement.
ACAGGCCGTCACATCCGTTGCGGGGGTGGTGGCCAGGAACCCCAAGCCCTACACAGGGCCGCGCGCGATGCACCTCCCCTTGTTGCCAGCCCAGGCGACCGCGCTTGCGCGGGTGCCTGCAATGAGCGCTTGCGCGAATTGCATTCCCTCTGGGAATTCCGTTTACGGAATTCCATTCCGGCGCTTGCGCCGGAATTCGAATTGCGCTTGCGCAATTCATTCACTATGACCCGGCTTGCCGGGTCA